>NZ_JBNPLX010000008.1:0-120744 GCF_050313695.1 Bariatricus sp. SGI.161 | reverse complement strand
GTAAAGTTACTTTTTCATACAACTTAGATATGGTACGAAAAAACTATAAGATCATGGATCCAAAGATTGGAGAGTATGAATATACTGACGATTCCGGTACTTCAGATACTTATTATTTATGGTATGAAACACATGCAGGAGTAACCATATGGGATAAAGATTCAGACGAAAATGACATGGATAATAATGCAGATTTCTATCTGGATTATTCAGCAAACGAACATTATTTTCTTACTTATGAGAATTTCAAGATGAAAGGCGTGAAAGGTGAATTGTATTTTAAGGAATAATATTTTTATTTTATGGAGGGTGCCCCACAGGGGCACCCTCCATAAAGCGTCAAATTATTTTTTATAATTATTAATTCCAATTATATTTTTCAGAGCAGCAGTTCCAATAATAATTATTTATAAGAACTGAGCCAATCGTAAGAAGAATAAGAAATACAAATATTATATATCCGTTTCCTTGAACAATAAATATATTATCCAAACCAGGAACAAACAACCAAAGCATAAGCAGAATAAAAGATATTATTGTGAATGCTACTTTAATTATTTTTTGCTTTCTAGAAGAAGAATATAGAATATATTTATTAAGAATAGTAGTAATAAATTCTTTCCCATTACAAAGTATGATTGCAAAGAAACAATCTGATAGTGAAATCCCATATTGAGAAGGAAAGCCATCAAACCAAAAACCAAGTGCAAAGATTATTAATAACCAGAAAAAAATATTTTTTATGATTAATAATATTTCTTCACCATAATGTTTTGTTAGAGCATCACTTAAAAGGCTATCGCAGAATTCTTTATCATTCATACCAAGTTTTTGATTTATATCTACACCTTCAGCGTCGGCTTCTAAAGCAATGCCAATCATATCCTTTTTTATAATTTCAAGTTCAAAAAGGGAAACATTATAAGAAGACATGTATTCGAACATTTTTTTTAAGATGTTCCAATTTTTAGCAGATAAATTTGCCATAGCATCGATATTATCCTGTATTAGTTGATTATAGTTATTATGAAAAAGATTCATACTTTAATCCTCCTTAAAAATTTGTTCAACTGAATTTGTAATTGATTTCCATTCATGGTGAAAATCTTTGAGGTATTGTTCACCGTCCGTTGTCAAAGTATAATATTTTCGTTTTGGGCCTAAAGGACTTTCTTTAAACGATGCGGAAATTAAGTTCTTTTTTTCTAATCGAAGAAGCAATGGATAGAGTGTACCTTCTTTTATATCCGTGAAACCGAAGGATTGGAGTTGTGTAACAATATCATATCCATAAGTTTCTGTTTTCCCAATTATTTTTAAAGTGCAACCTTCCAGAATCCCTTTTAGCATCTGACTTTTATCCATATAAGCATCACCTCCGATACTACCTTGCATTGCAATGTTCCTAGCTATATTATATAACAAGGTAGTAAAATGTCAAGAGTTTATTTAGAAACATAGGAAAGCTATGGATTCTAAATGATTATACATCTATACGACAAATACCGATTTTTCCAAAAGATATAGACGAAATATCTAAATAATGATATAATATATATAATTCAGGGAGTTTTATCTAAAGGGGGAAATTTATTTATGTCAGATACACCAGTAAAAACACGTTCTTATTATAAACAAACTCAGATTGATCAGACGATTCGTCTGCGAGAAGTTCTAAAGACTTTGCCTCCATTTGCCAAGGATTATTTTCGTGCAATTGAGCCTAGATCTTCAGCTAAGACACGTATTAATTATGCATACGATATCCGTGTTTTTTTTCGTTATTTAATGGAGAATAATCCTATCTACAAGAATTATACCATTGATCAGTTTCGACTTCAGGATCTTGAGAATCTCGAACCTGTAGATATTGAGGAATATATGGAATATCTGAAGGTCTATACGCGAGAAAATGATGGCGAAATGATTACGAATGGTGAAAAGGGTCTTTCCAGAAAAATGTCTGCTTTACGCAGCTTTTATAATTATTATTTTAAACATCAGATGATCAGTAAGAATCCCACACTTTTGGTAGACATGCCAAAGTTGCACGAAAAGGCAATCATACGATTGGATACCGATGAAGTTGCAATGCTTTTGGATTATGTAGAATCTGCAGGTGATAGGCTTACGGGACAGGCACTTACCTATTATCGAAAGACACGTGACCGTGATCTGGCTATTTTAACACTTCTTCTGGGAACGGGTATTCGTGTATCTGAATGTGTAGGATTGGATGTAACGGATGTTGATTTTAAAAATAATGGAATTACCGTCACCAGAAAAGGTGGAGGTCAGATGGTTGTATATTTTGGCGATGAAGTTGCAGATGCATTAGAAAATTATATGGAAGGAGACCGAAAAGCCATAACTCCTCTTTCCGGCCATGAAAATGCACTGTTTTTATCAACACAGAGAAAGCGCATGGGCATCCAGGCAGTTGAAAATATGGTAAAAAAATATGCGCGACAAGTAACACCGAATAAGAAAATAACGCCGCATAAGCTTCGAAGCACTTATGGTACATCTCTTTATAAAGAAACTGGAGATATTTATCTTGTGGCGGATGTTCTTGGTCATAAAGATGTCAATACGACCAAAAAGCACTATGCTGCCATTGATGAAGATAGACGCAGACAGGCAGCAACAGCTGTAAAATTGAGGGAATCTTAGGAGGTACTAAGATTCTCTTTTTTATGAATTATAGTAGTATTAAAAAGAACCACGTTGAAAATAAGAAAAAAAATAATGACCCATATTTATATTTTTTCATATAAACCACTCTTCTTCTTTTGTTCATTATATTCATTTTCCAAATGCACATCAATAGAATTCAGAAACCTTCAAAACAATCTTAAGAAAATATTATGTACATTATGAGAGGCTTCTGTTAAAATAAAGGCTGGATATCAGGAAAGGATGAATATAAGATGAAGCTACAAAAATTGCTCAGCTATACTCGAAAAGCTGTTGACGAATATCAGATGATTGAGGAGGGAGATCACATTGCAGTTGGAATCTCTGGAGGAAAGGACAGTTTGACTTTGTTATATGCACTTCATGGACTTCAGCGTTTTTATCCGAAGCATTTTGAATTGAGCGCTGTTACGGTAGATCTGGGTTACAGTGAGTGTGATTTTACCCCTGTTGTGAAGTTGTGTGAAGAACTGGGTGTACCTTACAAGATTGTAAAAACAGACATTGCGCACATTCTTTTTGAGGAACGAAAAGAAAGCAATCCATGTTCTCTCTGTGCGAAAATGAGAAAAGGTGCGTTGAATGAGGCGGTAAAAGTAATGGGATGCAATAAAGTTGCTTATGCACATCATAAAGATGATATTATAGAAACGATGCTGCTTTCCTTGCTGTTTGAAGGTCGATTCTATTCTTTTTCACCACGGACATACTTAGATCGTATGGATCTGACGGTTATACGTCCGATTATGTTTGTAGACGAAGCAGATGTTATTGGATTTAAAAATAAGTATAACCTGCCTGTTGTTACCAGTCGTTGCCCAATTGATGGATACACCAAGAGACAATATGCCAAGGAACTGGTCAAGCAGTTGAATGAAGAACACCCCGGTGCAAAACAAAGAATGTTTACGGCTATTTTGAATGGAAATATAAAAGGATGGCCGGAACGTATTTTGCAAAAAAGATAAATTTGGGTACACCACATTTTTAAAAAGGGGACGTAGTATTTTGAAAAAATACTACGTCCCCTTTTGGACATATTATAGCTTTTTACTGTTATCAGATTCTTTGATTTCTATTAGTTTTTCAATTGCCTCTGCTGTTCCGTCAATTCCTAATTTGGAGCTGTCGAGACAGATATTATAGCTTTCTGCAGCACCCCATTTTTTATTGCTATAATAGTTATAGTAACTAGCTCGTTTTTTATCGGTCTTCAAAATCATATCCTTGGCTTTAGCGTCAGATAAATCGTATATACGGGCAATTCTTCGAATACGTGCATCAAGATCCGCATGAATAAATACGCTTAATACATTATCGTATTCTTCCAATGCGTAATCTGCGCAACGACCAACTAGGATACATGGGCCTTCATCTGCAATTTTTTTTATTGCATCAAACTGTGCAAGAAAAATCTTATGGTTGATCGGCATATCCGTATAACTTCCTGATGAATAACCGAGCGAATAGGTATCCATTACCAAAGAATATAAAAAGCTGTTTGTTGGTTTTTCATCGTGCGTCTCGAATAATTCCTGACATATACCGCTCTCTTTTGCGGCACGGTCAAGCATCTCTTTATCATATAATTTGATTTCAAGATCCTTTGCTACTTTATAGCCAATCTCTCTACCGGCGCTTCCGAACTGTCTGCCGATAGTTATTATAGTATTTGTCTTTGCCATACCAATCACGCTCCTCAAAAATAATTATGAATATATTATATAATAATTTGAAGTAATTGTATAGAATTTTTGTATAATTTAATGATAAATATTCCTTAGTCTGTCTAATAGTTCGATAAAATAATCTGGTAACGGTGCATTTATTTCCAGATATTCACCTGTTCGGGGATGAATGATTCCAAGAGTTTTTGCATGAAGAGTTTGTCCTTGAAGCTTAGGGAAAGGACATTTTCTGGGACCATATACTTGATCTCCTACTAATGGATGACCGATACTGGCCATGTGCACGCGAATCTGATGCGTGCGTCCGGTCTCAAGTTCACATTGAATATAAGTATACTCTCCAAAACGTTCTAGTACTTTATAGTGGGTAATAGCATTCCTTCCGTTTTTGGTATGAATACTCATCTTTTTACGCTCAGTAGGATGTCTTCCGATGGGTGCGTTAACGGTACCGTTATCCTCTTTTATATTCCCATGCACAATGGCAACATAAACACGTTTGATGGAATGAACCTTTAATTGTTCAGAGAGGCTTTGGTGGGCCATATCGTTTTTACAGACAATCAGAGAACCAGTTGTGTCCATATCAATGCGATGTACGATTCCAGGACGCATTGTACCATTAATACCGGACAGTTCCTGACCACAATGATACATTAAAGCGTTAACTAAAGTTCCACTGTAATGTCCCGGTGCTGGATGAACTACCATTTGTTTTGGTTTATTAACAATAATAATATCTTGATCTTCGTACAAGATATCCAGCGGAATGTTCTCAGGAATAATGTCAGGCTCTTTTGCCTCTGGAAGAGTAATCTCTACCATGTCACCTAAAGAAAGCCTGTAATTGGCTTTTACAGGCTTTTGATTAACGATTACATACTGGTCTTTGATTAATTTTTGAATATAGGATCTTGACCGGTCTTCCATTTCTTCGGAAAGATAACGATCAATTCGCTCTCCTTCCTGATTCTCTACGGTGAAGTATTCTTTCAAAGTCTTCCTCCTTATAATAGAAGCATATTAAGATTGCCAACGCAATCGTTGATACGGTGACATAAATATCTGCCACATTGAAGATTGGAAAATCTATCAGCTTAAAATAGAAAAAATCAACAACGTAATTAAGACGTATTCGGTCTATACAATTTCCCCATGCACCAGCCATGATGCAGACAGCACATATTCTCAGCGGAAGATATCTTTGTTCCATTGGAGCTTTGTAATAAAAAAGTACTACAATAATAGTTATCAAAATTACACTTGCGAAAAAGAAAACACGCTGGTTCTGGAATAATCCAAAAGCAGCTCCTCTGTTTTCCAAATACTCAAGTTGAAATACATTTTTAATGATAATGTAAGGTGACTGATTTTTCAGATTTTTTATTGCACATAATTTTGTGATTTGATCTAAAATGATGAGAACAACCATACATATGATTGATGTCAGATAGTGCTTATAAGTTTTTTTCCCTGTATTCATAGCAATATTCATTATTCCCTCGTCTATATATATTTGCGAACAGAAACCATATATCGTCCTTTTTTAGTCTCAGATAATATTCCTGTATATGATATTCGTCCCATTTTGCGAACAGAGATCATATCTCCTTCTTTTAGATGATACCCATTACTTGTGATTAATTTTCCGTTGACAAATACCCTTCCGGATTCAATCAGGGGTGTTAATTTACTCCTTGATAAAGGATATGCAATAGAAAGAATGGTATCCAGGCGAATAGAAGGAACTGTTCCCTTTAATTCTTCATACTTCGGCTCATATGACACTTCATAATCTGGTATGATTTTAGCCTGTACTGTCGTATGTTTGATACGGGTGAGATTTTCCTTGATATAATCAGCCAATTCTTCTTTGCTAAATAGAATTGCCCTGCCATTATCAACAATAATATCTCCAAGTTTACTTCGTTCGATTCCAAGATTCATTACAGATCCCAGATAATCTCTATGACTTAAATCTTCTGAAAATTTTTGGTTGATTGGTGCTATTTCTACCATCTGAATGGGATATTGATAATCATAATAAAGAGCATCAGGTAGAAATGCAACCATCTGACGCTCTGATAAGTCATACCCGCCATATGTCTCATATTGAGACATAAACAAATTTTTTGGAGTGGTATGTAATATATTTAATTCATTCAGATTTAGAAAATCAGAGAATGTAACAATCCCACGGGCATATGTAATTTTTGACAGTTCAATCAGCCGTTTTTGTAACAATATCTCTTCTTTATTCATAGCTATTAGAATCTTGAACGCATGGATGATGCGTCGAAAGAAGTATTTAATAAATCCTGTAAATCTCCAGAAATATCGACATTTGTAGGTGTTACCAAGAATATGTAATTGGAAATCTTCTGCAAATTACCGCTGATTGCAAACGCTGCACCAGAAGTAAAATCGATAATACGCTGCGCAACTTCGAGATCCAAGCCTTCCAGATTCAGGATTACAGTACGTCCACTTAATAAAGTCTCTGTAATTTCACGAGAATCCTCAACAGAGTTAGGTTTGATTACACAAACTTCCATGCTGACATTATTTCTTCTGGCCGGCTGACGCATCGGTGTTACTTTATTATTAGAAGAACGTGTAGACTTTGTCTTTACAGGAGGTTCATAATCATCGTCATAATCATCATAAACTTCTTCTTTATCTTTTCGGAAAAAACTTTTCTTTGGCTTTTCTTCGTAATCATCGTCATAATCATCATCGAAGAAATCGTCATCTTCATAATCGTCGTCATCACTCAGTTTCATAATATCTAAAAACTTATCTAATACTCCCATCTAAATTATCTCCTATCTTCGGTTATACTAGAGCATAATTGCGCGCACCAAAAATTCCGGTTCCCACCCGGACCATCGTTGCGCCCTCTTCTATGGCTACCTGATAATCATTTGTCATGCCCATTGAAAGAATGCTCATAGTAATATTATCAACGTTTTTCGCTGCGATGTCAACAGATAATTTGCGTAAACGCGCGAAAATTGGGCGGTTTTCTTCAGGATCTTCTACAAAAGGAGCGATTGTCATCAGCCCTTTTACCTGAATATGTGAAAAACCAGCAATTTTTTCAATGAATTCATCCAATTCTTCTGGCATTATTCCAAATTTGCTTTCTTCTTTTGCAACATTTACTTCAATTAGAATGTTGGCTGTCAGATTGTGTTTTGCGGCTTCTTTCTCAATCGTTTCTGCAAGACGTACAGAATCTACGGAATGAATCAGATCGACTTTATCGATAATATACTTTACCTTATTCCTTTGCAAATGACCAATCATATGCCAATGAATATCTTTGGGAAGTACTTCATATTTATCTGCCAGTTCTTGCACTTTGTTTTCGCCAAAAACACGGATACCTAAATTATATGCCTCTTCCAGTGTTTCAACAGGTTTGGTCTTGCTCACCGCAATTAATGTGACATCCTTTCTATCTCTGCCAGAGCGCTCACATGCAGTCTGAATCTGATTTTCAACGGATGTTAGATTTTCTTTTAACATAAGTTAACCACTCCTTCTTAAAATACCACATCATCTGTACGGACGCTATCTCCATATAATGCTATGTGGTCATAATTTGTCAGACCATAATCTTGACCAGATGCAACAATATAATACTCATCACTTTCACATAGAATCTGCACTTGTCTGAATATAGCATATCCTTTGTTGATATTATACACACCTTTCAATTTCTTGGTTTTAGTCAATTCATAGGTCTCGGATGAATCCGGTTTTTTTAATACAGTATTTGAATCAAAAGCATCATAATCAAGATAAACCAAATTCGATTCTTCGTCAGAATAATAAACTTCCACACTTTGGAATTGTGATTGATCTTTACCGATATCAACGAGTACACCTGTACCACTGCTGTTTCCTCCAGATGTCAGATAATCCTTTGGAACGGTATAGAACTTTTTCGTTACTACAGAAGATTTTGGAATCTTAAGCCCTGATTCATCTTCCAGAATTAATTCCAGATCCAGATACCTTTCTTCCGCATAGCGAATCATGGAGCTGTCGAAGGTAAGAATTCCATAGGAGGTATCTTTTTTCGTTTGTATGGAAAAGCCAGCATATGTAGTCTCGTTATCCTTAGAAAAAGAGACTTTTACACGATTTACATCTGCTAATTCTTTGGCTGTCTCATCATTTAGAAGAATAACAACAGACCAATCATTAGAACGAATTAATTTATATACAGGATCTCCAGCTTTGATTTTTGTATTATCAGTTAGATTTTTTGACTCATAATTAGTTTTTGATATGTCATCTTCTGTCACTTGATCAGTGGTTATGTTTTCATAACCGTCTGTAGAATAGAGAATGATTCCGTCAGAAACAGCTGTATATATCTGAAGATCATTGTTTCCTGCTGCAACCATAGCGTCTAATTGAGCTTGTCTGCTTTGATTAGATTTGCTTTCCAATACATTTGTAATATTATTTTTTAATGTATATACATCACTAAATTGTTCTTCTCTAAAATTTTCTGAAAATGACTGAGTCTTCATCAATATAGAGTTCTGTTCCTCAGAAGTAAGTTCCAGAGATTCTTCGTCAGTATTCGAGGTTAATTCCAGCTTTTTATCAGACAAGGTATATACGCGGGTCTTTGCTCCAACTTTGCTTCCTTCCAAAGCAAAATAATTGATATAGCCATCAGATTCTGCCTGTACAATTGTCTCGTCTCTGACAATAAAGCCAGTATAAGCGTTATCTTTTAAGATGGATCCTTCTCTTACTTCGTAAGCAGTTACATGATTCCCTGTCAGATATAGTAAAACTGTTACAACCAGATAGATGAATACAGCCCCGAAAATGATAACTCCTATATTTATATTCCATTTTTTTCGATAAACCTGAATGTTTGTAAGTTTGTTTCCTGCCAAAAATAAAGCCTCCTGTTTTATGTCTCTAATTCTTTCAGAGCAGCTCCGTTCAGATAATGATATTCTTTTCCCTGATAACTATTAGTCTGTTCCATATATGTCAACAATTCATCTCGTAATTTCCACCAGCTGCAACCCCAATTACAGAATACGGCATCTTTTTCCGGGATACGGCTAAAGAGCCGTTCCACAGCGATATCTGGACTTAGATATTCCAGAAACGCAGCTAGTCTTTTGATGTAATCTTCTTTTGAACATAAAGCTATTGTACCATTTTCGTAGGCGTTGCACAACTGTGTGTTTTTTGCAATGTACAGTGAATGAGCTTTAACGATTTGTATATGAAGTGCAGATAATATCTTTGCATTCTCAATGGCATCCAGCATATCATCTCCCGGCAGATTTAATATTACATGAGTACACAGATCAAAATCGTACCGATGAATTTTCAAAACAGCATCTATAAATTCTGCCAATGTATGTCCACGGTTTATGCTTTGAAGTGTATGACAGTTTGTAGTTTGAAGCCCTAATTCTATTGTGATTCCAACCTGGTAAGATTCTTTTAATGACTGAAGAACATCCAGATAACTTTCGGTGATACAATCAGGTCGTGTCGAGACGGCAATCTCTATTATATCAGGAACTTTTACAGCTTCATTCATATAAAACGCGAAATCATCTAATGGAAGAAAAGTATTTGTATAGTTTTGAAAATAAGCAATAAATTTATGCGCATGATATCTATTTTCAATATATTCCTTTGTTTTTTCTAATTGCTTATGAACAGGAATATGACAGTCCATAGCTTCAAATCCAGTCCCTGATTCAGCGCAAAAAGAGCATCCGTGACCATTTCTGCGATTCGGGCAGCTGACCGGAAGGTTGACAGGAAGCTTATACACTTTTTCACCGTATTTATTTTTTAAATAATCAGAATAAGGATAATATGGCAATTGTTGATTCATTTGATATTTTTTTCCTTTCCCATGTATAATTATATCTCCATAAGCCATACTAATGGTAGCATGTTAAAAGGAGGAATTTTGCATGAAATGGTTTGATAATACCGCTCTGACAATCGTAATCATAGGTGCCATTAACTGGCTTTTGATTGGGATATTCCGTTTTGATCTGGTGGCATTTCTATTCGGTAATCTTTCGTGGATTTCACGTATTATTTACACAATTGTCGGGCTGTGCGGCCTTTATCTTATTAGTTTGTACGGCAGAGTCACCAGTTTTTCATAATAATATGGTTTTTACAGACAAGAGGGGTATCCCGTTCGAGATGCCCCTCTTATTGCTTTTCTGGTATCGCATTTATTAGCATTGTCATATCCTGATAAAGGATACCTTTTGTATCTGCGCCCATTACAATGGAGATATATGGATGCTCATTAGCGCCTTTTTCTAATAGGATCAGACAATTTCCTGCTTCCTGGGTTGTTCCGGTCTTACCGCCGATAACTCTCGCAGAATCGGGTAATTCAGCTTCACCAGTCGCATAAAAATTCGTTGGCTGCCAGGTGATCTGTCGAACGGTTCCGTCTGCCCCTGTAATAGAAGCTACATGAGAATCAGCACTGATAATATTAACAAATTCATCATATTTTAGGCATTCATTGAAAATCAAATACAGATCATAAGCAGTTGTATAATGATTTTCATTGTGAAGACCATTAGAGTTTACAAAATGTGTGCCTGTAGCTAATAAATCCTGTGCTTCATCATTCATCATTTGCACGAAATGATCCATACTTCCACCTACATACTCAGCAATTGCAACAGCATTATCATTTCCTGAATATAAAAGGAGCCCATAAAGCAGATCAGAAAGTGTAAGTTGGTCTCCCGCATGGATTCCGCAAGTCTGTTCATCTGCTGCGAATCTTGCGGCGTCTGCATTGGCAGAAACTGTCACCATATCCGACAAATCTGCATTTTTTAGTGCCACCAGCGCAGTTAATATCTTTGTTGTACTTGCTGGATATAATCTTTCAAAAACATGATATGAAAAATCAACTTTTTTTCCATCCAAGTCAAATAAAGCAGCTGCATGTAAACCTGAAGTATCAGGAGTCCCCTCCAGATCAACGTCTTCGGAAACTACACACAAATTATCTGCAAATAAATCAGCTTTATAAATAGCTTTGTTATAGTTTTCTGTTTCATATGCTGCTACTACTTCTTCCTTTTTTCCACATCCTGATACAAGAAGTAAAAAAGAAGTAATAACAATTAGCACCTTGCCAAACTTACCGATACATTTCACGCCAATCAAGATCTCCTCTATCAATTGCTAATATAATTAATTCTGCGGTGGCAAGATTGGTTGCCATCGGGATATTATACATATCACAGAGACGTATAACGTCATTCACATCTGGTTCATGAGGTTTTGGGTTATTGGGCTCTCTTAAAAAGATAAGCGCGTCAATATCATTCTGTGCAATCTGTGCACCTAACTGCTGCTTACCCCCCAATGGTCCGGCAAGATACTTGTGGACATTCAGATTGGTTACTTCTTCAATTAAGCGTCCGGTTGTTCCGGTCGCATATAGATTGTGTTTACTAAGGATGCCTCTATATGCAATACAAAAATTTTGCATTAAAGTCTTTTTTGAATCGTGCGCTATCAGGCCAATGTTCATTGTTCTCACTCCTTATTGATATTTTTTCGGTTGCAACCCGACGTTCAAGACAAAACCTATACCCATATATAAACTAACTAGAGAAGTCAGCCCATAACTTACGAATGGTAACGGAACTCCGGTATTAGGTAATAACTGTGTGGCAACACCTATATTAATAAAACTTTGGACACCAATAAGACTGCCCACTCCACAACAGATGATCTTTCCCGCCAGGTCCTGCGATCGAGTACCTATTAAAATACATTGTATCACAATTAATAACAATAACGCAATAACTATACAACTACCAATAAAACCAAGTTCTTCACCTACAATTGCAAAAATAAAGTCTGTCTGCGGCTCAGAGATGAAATTCCCATTTTTGACAGAGGTGGTCGTATTATTATTTAACCCTTTTCCTGTCAACTGACCGGAACCGATTGCCATCACAGAATTCTTTTGTTGATATGCTTCATCACTGGCATATTTTTCTGGTTCCAGGAAGGCAAGGATACGTTTCTGCTGATAATCTTTTAAGAGCGGTTGGTTGGGCTGAACTACAATGCTTAGGAAAATAATTGCGACCGGAACAAGAACGACCAATACTGTTCCAATAAATTTATAACTCAGACCTCCGATATAGATTAAAATACAGATAACTGCTGCCGTACAAATAGTCGTAGAAAGATTAGGCTCTGATACGATTAATACAAGCGGTATTCCTGCAAGAATCGCATATTTTATAATCGTAAATTTATCACTGATATCCTCCTCATGCTCCATGATAAATTTGGCGAAAAACAGAATCAATAGAATCTTGGCAAGTTCGGACGGCTGGAATGTTGTAAAACCAAGATCGATCCAACGAGTTGCACCATTGACTTCTGTTCCAAAAACCAGAACTACAGCCAGAATCACTATTGAGAACAGATAAATCAGCCAATAAAAATTCAAGATCCATACATAATCAATCAACGATATTATAACCATGACGACAAGACCAATTCCAAGTCCTAAAATCTGTTTAGACTGATAAGCCGGTTTGGCACTGCCGACAGCAAGAACCCCCAGTATGGATATTGCTACGACAAGGATGATTAAACTGAATTTATAATCTTTTAAATGATAAGGTTTTGTAAATCTAGGTAATCTCACGTTTCTTCTCCTGCAAATGTAATAATAACTTGTGTCCGTTTTATATCTACCTGAAAATTTTCTTCTGTAAGTTCAAAATATTTGGAAAGGGATTCATATAATTCTTTGCAAATATTATCATATGCTTCTGGAGTACATTGCACACGGTCAGATACGACCAATGCTTTCAATCGGTTCTTTGCGATAGAAACAGAAGATCTTTTCAGCATTCTTATATCCTCCTATTCTTTTTTGAAGAGGTGTGAAAGCTTTGAAAAAATACCAGTGTTATGTTCCAGATCCATAAATGGAACTTCTACTCCCATGATCCGCTTACAGATGTTCATATATGCTGTCCCAGCCTGAGAATTTAATCCAACGACCGGTTCGCCCTGATTAGTTCCAATGACTACCTGTTCATCATCAGGAAGTGCTCCGATCAAAGGAACGGATAATATCTCTGTTACATCATCTATAGACATCATATCTCCACGTTTTACCATGTCCATACGAATTCGATTGATGATCAGATCAATTGTTTTTATCTGGTTCTTTTCCAATAGACCAATGATTCGATCTGCATCTCGGATTGCAGATACTTCAGGTGTTGTCACTACGATGGCGCGGTCTGCACCAGCAATCGCATTTTGAAATCCTTGTTCAATTCCAGCCGGACAATCCAAAAGTATGTAATCAAATTCTTCTTTTAATTCAGAAGTCAGTTTTTTCATCTGACCTGGCGATATTGCTGATTTGTCTTTTGTCTGTGCTGAAGGCAAAAGATAGAGATTTTCATAGCGTTTATCACGAATTAATGCCTGTTTTAATCGACAAGTCCCTTCAATCACATCTACAAGATTATAGACAATCAGATTTTCAAGTCCCATGACTACATCAAGATTGCGAAGACCAAGATCTGTATCTATGACCACAACTTTTTTGTCGAATTTTGATAGACCTGCACCTATATTTGCTGTTGTTGTCGTTTTGCCGACTCCACCTTTTCCTGATGTAATTACAATAACTTCGCCCATGAATAACTTCCTCCTATTACTGGTTTTACTTCAATGTCTCCTATTTTTAGCTTTGCGCGCTTTATTTGGAGTGCTGCTATTATCGCATCGTAACGACCAGATGCACCGGCAATGACAGTTCCGTAAATTGTACCAGTAGATATGACATTTCCTTTTGATATCACTTTGGCACCTTCCTCGATGTCACCGATAATCACGATACTTGTTTCAGATTCTAAAATCTGTCTTTCTCTTAGCGTACCTCTATAAAACCTGCCGTCTCTCTCATGGATGGCTTTCAGACTTTCATCCAGCATTCGTTTATGAATCTTTTCTGTAACAGTATCTTTTTCGATAATACATAATATACGTATCCCGGCAGCATCTTGAATAACTTCTGTCAGATACTGCTCTTCTTCTTTTGTGAAAGTACGGCCTTCAAATTCCACAGCCATTTCTGCATGATTAAAGAAATGTGCAGAAGCCTGGAATTTATTTTCCACCTCGGATATCAGTTCTTTGTAAGGTATATCCGGTTCAAAATAGATGGTGATGCCGTATCTGTTACTCTTAATGAGTACCGGTTCTTTCACATATGGTCATCCTTTCCCTTAATCTCCTCCTGATGTTCCTGTACTAATTTCTGCGGCTGCTCCGGTAATGATTTCATTTTCCGGTGTTATCTGATAATAGTATTCCATCACATTATTCCCAATTTCAGCAGCATAAGTAGAACTATATCCGTTTGCAATACGAATTGCAAATGCCACCTCTTGACTTTCATCTTGAACGAATCCAACGAAAAGTCCGTGGTCAGGATGTGTGTTACTCTGTTGTGCAGTACCAGTTTTCCCGTACAAAGACAGGCCACTGGAATTTAATTTGGAAAATATATCACTATGTGCGACGGTTACTACCCTTTGCATACCGTTATGAACGGCCGTCCAGGTGGAAGATGCGACATCCGTTATGGTGTTTGTTACTTCCGGCTCATAGTCTTTAATGATTTCTCCGTCTACAGAAGTGACTTTATCAATCAGGCTTAGATTATAGACAGTTCCCTTATTGGCAACTGCTGTAATATATCTTGCCAACTGACTCGTTGTATAATTGTTAGTACCCTGTCCAATCGCTGATGGGACAGATGATTCATCGGATATCTGTGGCTCAGATTCTGGAATTTCCAATCCCGAAGTTTCTCCAAGGCCAAACGCCTCCGCGTATTTTTTCAAAGTATCTGTTCCCAGATCACTAGAATAATATGTGCTTGTAGCTTTACCTTCTACGTTGTCAGAACTAATCTGGTCAAGGCCACTATCTTGCAAACTTAATCGATATCCTACTTCATAGAAGAAATTATTACATGAATTTTGAATAGCACCTTCTACATTTAAACTGCCGTGAGCATTCGGATAGATCCAGCATTTTGGATTTGGTTCCACTTTTTTATAAATACCGGTACAAGGGAGAATTGTATTCACATCAATAACCCCTTCTGTCAAGCCGGCAATTGCGACTAGCGGTTTATAAGTAGAACCCGGTGCAGTTTTTTCTTGTGTTGCATTATTATAGAATGGTCTGGCCTGATCAGTTACCAGTTTATTATAATAATTGGAATCCATGGTATTTGCCAGGCGATTATTGTCATAACCAGGATAAGATACACAGGCAAGTACTTCACCACTGTTCGGATCCGTCACAACCATGGAACCGGTACAAGGCTCTAAGGCAAGTTGTCCAGGTGTAATCTCCAGTGTCTGAATCTTACCGCGAAGGAAATCATAGGCAGTAATACTACCTGAATTCAGACCATCATATTGTGCCTGATCATATTCCAGAACTCCCTGTTCATACAACATCAGACATATCTGTCTTCCAGAGACTTCGCCTGATTTGATCATATATTTGTATATCAGTTTATCAAAACTATTATCAGAACTGATGTAATCAAGGAGATACGCAACAATTCCCTGATAAAGTTCACTGGAATCGGAATATTCTTCACCTTTTGAAACATATTCTTTTAACAGAGAAGTATCGATCCAGTTTTGAGAAATTGCATAATTTAAATACGTATTGATATTAATGCTTTCGTCGTCTTTCCATGCTTTATAAGTACTGTCATTGGTATTAATAGCATCTGGCATAATAATCTGAGTCCCATTTGTCAGAACATCTGTCACAAGATAGGTTAAATATGCCTGAATCTCTTTGGGCTGATCTTTATATGCAGCAGCATTTGTATCCTGAAGAATGTCAGAAATTTGCTGAACAACCTCTTCTTTTCTGTTGGTAAAGATACCATAGACTTCCTGTTCGGCAGCGCCGGCATCCTCTTCACCAAAATGTGTCATATCCAGAATATCATTGCTGATAAAGGTATTGTATACATCACCAATAGGAATGATAACATCGCTTCCATCCTCGACCTGATTTCGATCATAATCTAATGCGTTTTGTATCTTCGCCAGAAGAATTCCGGCTAATTCCTGTTCAATGATATGGTATGCAGCTTTTTGAAGATTCGCGTCAATCGTAAGATGGACATCGTTTCCAGCTTCAGGATCTTTTCCTTTTACTGTCTCAATAACCTTTCCGACACTGTTAACGTATAGTTTTACTTCTCCTTTTTTCCCTTGAAGCATGGTATCCATCGTCTTTTCCAGTCCAGACTTCCCTACAGTGTCCGTTTTTGAATATGTTTCTTGCTCTTCTTTGCTTAATGCATCATATTCTTCCTGGGAGATCTGTCCGGTATATCCAATAATATTGGCAAAACAGTAACTGTCTGTATATCTTCTTAAAGATTCTTCTTCGATATTGACTCCCTGCAGACTATCTAGATTTTCCATAACATCTGCAACCGTTTCTTCACTGACATCTTCTGCGATTGTAGTTGTTATATATTTTTGGAAATTATTCAAAGAAATTGCGTAGCGGACATTTATCAACTTCAACACATCTTCTTTTTCCATTTTTTTCTGGTCAATTCCATAACCATATATTTCGTCTGTACACAAATAATCAATGATATCCTGCGCAGACATATTTTGTTGTTTTTTAGACAATTCGTCAATTGTTTTTTTGCCAAACACATCCGCGATAAATCTTAATTTCTGTGTCTCATTTTCATGGACAAACATATACTCGTTATCATTATCCAGAATAATGCCAAAACTATTGATTACAGTATCTCCATTGGATTCGACCATCTCAATGACGGTTGTAATGACTTTATTCATCTCTTTGTTTTTTTGCTTGATACTGTCATATTCTCCCGTATCTTCAATCGTTACAGAATATGCCAGTTCGTTATATGCAAGAAGGTTACCATTGCGATCGTATATATTACCACGGGTACCTTGAACTTCCTTCGTCTTCTGAATCTGAAGTTTATAGTCATCATAATATTCCTGGCCTTTGACAATCTGCAGGTAAAAGACACGCTGAACAAGAATTGCTGACATTACACAAAATACTACAATGATAACAAATATTCGGGATTGTAAGAATTCCAATATTCCGGTTTTGATCCGGTCCCATAAATTATACAAATTTGCTTGCACTCCTTTGTTCTTCTACTTCAAGTTTCTTATTGACATGTAATATAATTTGATATAGTACCAGAGTAACCAGAATTGTGTATACCAGTTCTGGCAAAATAATGCTTGTCAAGTGATGAAAAAATGCAAAATCACCTTGAAGCATATACATACAAATATAAATGATCAAACCATAGACAAGTTCACTTGCTCCAATTAACGCGATTGGAAGTTTGATATCGTCATCATAGAATAATCGTTGGAAAAATCCATTAATATATCCAATAACTGCATATAACAACATATGGAATCCCAATACATTGCCCCAAAAGATATCGACAAGAAGACCGGAAAAGAATCCAACAAAAAGCCCTTCCTTTTTCCCACGCATAAATCCAAATGATGATGTTACGATAATCAAAAGATTCGGCTTAATGGAAGCAAAGGATAAATGATGGAATACAGAACCTTCCAGTAAAAAACAGAGGATAATAATAATAAAAGTTATTAACTTTCGCTTCATAGACTATTCTCCTTTACTGCTGTCATCCTTAGAATCCAACAAGTCCTGCTTGGTAGTTGTGATTACCAGAACTTCCTGTAAATTACTGAAATCAACAGCCGGTGTAATATAACCGGAGCGTGTCAGATTATTCGCATCCACTTCAATTTCACTGACATATCCAATAAATAGTCCCTGAAGAAAACGATTGCTGACATGTGATGTTACTACCTGCTCTCCAACTTCGATTTCATTTTCGTTATTGGCAAGTTTTTCAAAACGAATTCTTCCGTCCGCCATTAGCTCCAGATCACCTCGAACAACACACGTATCAGAAGTAGAAAGCATCATGGCACTGATATTGCTTGAGTCATCAATAATAGAACGTACGCGGGCATAATCAGGACCAACTTCTGTTACAATCCCTGCCAGACCACTGCCCGCAAGAACATTGGAATTGACTTGTACACCGTCATTGCTCCCCTTATCAATAGTAAAATCGTTGAACCAATTACTCCCATTATTGGCGATTACATGGGCACCGATTTTTTCATAGTCAGAATAATTCTGATCTAACTTGTATAATTCTCTAAGGCGCTCTAATTCATATTGCTCCTGTCGAAGTCTGGTATTATCAATCGTAAGCTCGTCAACCTTAGACTGCAGTTCTTTATTTTCTTTCTTCACATCTTCTAAGGTCTCAAAATTACCGGATACATCACTCATAAAACGACCCACATAACTGATTCCTTTCTGCATAGGAATTACTGTATAATTAGCAATAAAACGTAAAGGACCGCCACCATCTGAAAAACGTTCAATGCCCAGCAGGATGATACAGATGGCTGCAAGGATCAAGAGCCAGTATTTACTTGAAAGGGAAGATTGATTTTTTATTTTCATTTTATCTCATCCACCTATAATTTTCATTCAACATTGAGTAAGTAAGTTTCTTTAAATCTTTTGACATAATGATCTTTTTTAGACCGGACACAGCACAGATATCAGGTTCCAATGCTGTCCTTGTTGTAATTCCGACCATCTCTTCGATATAAGTCTCCAATCCCTGTGTATGGGCCACTCCTCCTGTTAAGAAGATGCCATTCTCATGAATTGCTTTACGTACTTCCGGTGGTGTACGGTCAAGCAACGAATTAATCGCATGTACACATTCCAAAAGAGGATCTTTCATAGCAGACCTCACAAGATTGATGGAAATCGGTTTTCTCATCGGTACACCGGTAATCAGATCACGTCCTGCCGCCGGAAGAACAGAATCAGAATCGCTGGTAAAAATCCCGAAATTCTTGCGCAATTCTTCGGCAGTATGTCTTCCAATCAGGAAATCGTGGCTGTGACGTATTAATGTCACAACAGACTGATCGAAAGTCGAACCTCCAATCTTCAGCAGACGATTCATAACCATACCACCGCCTGCAATTACAGATAATTCCGTAGTTTCCCCACCAAAATTAACGATAAACAATCCCTTTGTGTTCTTAACATCCAGGTTCAGTCCCACAGCATCTGCGATAGCACGTTCAACAATATTGACTTCTTTTGCTTTTGCCGTAGAATGAATCACCAGATCAAAGAAAGCCTTTTTCTCAACTTCCGTAACATCCGTTGGCACTGCAATAACATATTCGGAACCTCTTGCAAATTGTCTTCCTTTTTTCAAAAGATTCTGAAGCAGGAACTGCATATAATTAAATCGTGATATGACTCCCTCTTTCATCGGAAATACAACTTCAATATTAGAAGGTGCCTTTTCATACATCTCGAAAGCATCATCTCCCACGGCAAAAATATCCCGTGAATCTTTGATTGCAATGACATCTTTCTCTTTCCATATAGTATCCTTCTTCTTATCATAGACCTTGATTTCATAAGAACCAAGGTCTAATCCGTATACATTTCTTGCCATTTGATACGATCCTTTCTAAAGCATTCCCTCCTCCCGGAAACTTATATAACAATTATTGCCAATGATGATATGGTCTAACAATTCTATTCCGATCAAAGCCCCTGCATCAAGGATTCTCTTGGTTGTCAGCATATCTTCACGGCTGGGAGTTGGATCACCACTTGGGTGATTATGCATAATAATTATGGATACAGCATTCTTTTGTAATGCTTCTATAAAAAGCTCTCTTGGTGTGATTAAGGAAGCGTTTACAGTTCCTTTTGATATATTAGTCTCACCAATCAATTTTGCTCTTGAATTCAACATTAATAATTTCATCTGTTCTTGTTTTTCATGCCGCATATCTTCCATATAATATTTTGCAACTGTTTCCGGGCACGAAAAACTTAATGTATCCTGATAGGAAGCTTTTGCAAGCCTTTTGGCAAGTTCTGAGATACATGATATCTGAATTGCTTTTACCTTGCCAATCCCTTTAATTTTTTGCAAACGCTCCAGATTAAACTGATGGATTCCTAATATTCCTGTTTCTCCTGCGTGATAAAGAATTCTCCTTGCAAGAGAAAGTGCGTTTTCACCATGAGTGCCGGTACGTAATAATACAGCAAGCAATTCTTCATCACTTAAACTGCCAGCTCCTTTTTGTTCGCATTTTTCATAGGGACGTTCCATTTCAGGTATTTCTTTCATGGTATTTGACTGATTCATCTTATCTTTAGATTCGTACGACACTCATAATAGAAGTTATAAGAAACGATAAATGATAATAGCAAGAATCATGCCAATAATACTTGCGATGGTAATCTTGATGGAAAGGCCAAATGTCAGAACCAGTATCCCAAGATTCAGGACAATCGGTTCTTCAAGTCCAAAGGACTGTCCATAGGCCAGCCAACCAAGAGCGGGAGTGCCTTCAGCCAGCATTCCAATAAAACCTCCCAACACAATTCCTGTTAATAATAACAGAAATAAAGACCAGGCATTCTTGCTTCCTGTTCCCTTCATATGTACTCCTCCTCGTTTTTCTCTATCTAAAAAACTCACTACATTTTATCATATTTCAGAATCAGTGTATAGACTTATCCCATTAAAAATTTCTTAAGCATTTCGACTAATTGTCGAAAATTTGGTATTTTTGGGCGATGGATTCTGCAACCTTTAGGCCATCCATAGCAGCAGATGTAATACCTCCGGCATAGCCAGCACCTTCTCCGCAAGGATATAGCCCACACAAATCACTTTGCATAGTATCATCACGGTGAATACGCACCGGAGATGATGTACGGCTCTCCACGCCCGAAATGACAGCATCCGGGCGAGAATACCCGGAAAGCTTGGTTTCAAAGGTCTTAATACCGTCTTCCAGCGAAGCGGCAAGTTCTTCCGGAAAAATGGCTCTTACGTTAGTCCAAGTGTAATCCCCTTTCATCTGCGGAGTAATATTTCCCGGTTCTTTTGATGGGAGATTTTGACAGAAATCAGCAAACAATTGTACTGGAATTTTTCCAGAACCAGCTTGATAAGCTTTCTCTTCTAGTCTTCGTTGAAATTCCACACCTGAAAGAGCATTTTCAGCTCCGTAGTCCTCCGGTGTTACTGTTACAATGACGGCACTGTTGGCATTACGTCCATCTCTTGCATGATAACTCATTCCATTTACCGCCAGGCGACCGGATTCCGAAGATGCATTGACAACGTATCCGCCGGGACACATGCAGAAAGTATACACGCCTCTTCCGTTGGGGAGATTGGCAGTTAATTTATATGCAGCGGCAGGAAGGTCTTTGGAATACCTCTCTCCATATTGATTCTGATTAATCATTTCTTGAGGATGCTCCATTCGAATACCGACAGCAAAAGACTTTGCATCCATTGGAATACCATTTTTATAAAGCATAGAAAATGTATCCCTTGCACTATGTCCTATCGCAAGTACAGCAAGATTTGTATTTAGGATGCTGAATGTTCCGTCTAACAAATTCTTAACCTTTAATGCAGTCAGTTTTTTTTGCCCATTATAAGTTTCAGTCTGAATATCCACTACTTGTGTGTGAAAATGGACTTCTCCTCCATGAGAAAGGATAAATGCTCTTATATTCTTTACAACCCTGGCCAGAATATCCGTTCCGATATGCGGTTTATTCTGATATAAAATTTCTTTTGGCGCACCCTGTTCTACGAAGATTTCAAGGACGCGAGTATTGCGGCCTTGTGAATCATGCACTAGAGTATTCAGTTTTCCATCTGAAAAAGTTCCTGCGCCACCTTCCCCAAATTGAACATTAGAATTTAAATTCAATAATCCTTTTTCCCAGAATCTATCTACATCTGCGATTCGCTCATCTACAGATGCTCCGCGTTCCAGAAGAATTGGACGATATCCGAGTAATGCCAGTTGATATCCGCAGAAAAGTCCGGCAGGACCGGTGCCAATGATAACAGGACGACAGGATAGTTTTTCAGTCCCAGTTACATGCACTGTATAAGGAATTGGCTTCTCTCGAAATAAGATGTTCTTATTTTTTATGTGCTTTTTCAGAGCTGATTCATTTTTTACTATAACATCTATCGCATAGACATAAAAAAGATCCGGTTTTTTACGGGCATCTATAGACTGCTTCTGAATAGAATAAGAAAGAAGCGCATCCTCCTTTATGCGAAGGGTTTTGAGAATCTTCGCTTTTAGATCCGCCTCTGAGTGGTGAATATCTAATTTCAATTGATTGATTCTTATCATACATGTCTCTCCTTTCGAAGTAATGATCAAGATGCGGCAGAGCCACCGGCCAGATATCCTGTTGCCCATGCCCATTGAAGATTATATCCTCCACAGATACCGTCTACATCAAGCAATTCTCCTGTCAGATAAAGACCTTCTACATATTTAGATTCCATTGTTGCAGAATATATTTCTTCGGTACACACACCACCAGCGCAAATCTGGGCATTTTCAAATCCATTCGTATCCGAAATGGTTAAGACAGTTTTCTTGCACGTATCCACAAAAGTTTGTAATTGTTTATGCGTGAGATCACCAACTTTTGTCTGGATACGAATATGCGCCTGTTCTAATAACCTTGGAATTAATTTCTTGTTGAATATTCCTGTCAGATAATCACCAATATACATATCTTCATGCCCGTTTTTTCGTTCAAAGAGAAAATCCCTGAATTCACTGTGTGTTATATCTGGCAAAAAATCGATATGCACTTCTGTATTTTGTTTGTTATACAATCCATTTGCAATGTAACGACTGATCTGGAATACGGGAATTCCAGAAATTCCATATGCCGTAATCTGTAATTCACCTGTGTCAGAACCCAGTTCATTTCCACTGACATAGGCGGTCACTCTTGCATCTGTGCGTACACCAGAGGCCTTGGCAAATGGATGCTTCTGTACTTTCAACTGAACCAATGCGGGAAACACCGGTATGATTGAATGTCCCATAGATCTGGCCAGTGAATATCCACTCCCATCAGAACCCAATGCACTGGATGCCTTTCCACCGCAGGCAAGAATTACTTTATCAGCCCGGAACGTCTGTTCTTTTGTATATACGCGAAATCCCCTTTTACTTTTTTCCAGTTTTGTCACATGAACACCGGTATATATCTGTACCCCTAGTCGTTTCAGTTCCAGTATCAATAGGTCTAATACGGATGATGCCTGGTCAGAACGGGGATATATATAATTCCCACGAGATTTGGTAATCAGCCCAAGAGAATGAAAAAAATCCAGTGTTGCCTGATATCCAAAACGGTTCAGAACTTCTTCTACAAAGGAAATATTTTCACTATGGTAACAGGTAGCCTCCATTATCTGATTTGTCAGATTGCATCGTCCATTACCCGTTGCCAATATTTTTTTTCCAATTGTATCTTTATGTTCAAGAATGAAAACTTGTGTATGACTGTCTGATCTGGCGGCTGAGATCGCTGCAATAATTCCCGAGGCACCACCACCGATAATTCCAATTCGTTTCATAAGCTCTCCTTACTTTATAACGTTACAATTCCTTCTCGGACCAGATATTCCAGAGACATCAGTATTCCAAGTTTTGCATGCGGCCAGGTCAATCCTCCCTGAAAATATACAGCATAAGGTGGCTTGATCGGACCATCAGCGCTCAATTCAATGGAGGAACCTTGCACGAAAGCTCCTGCCGCCATAATCACATCACTGTCATACCCCGGCATTGCCCATGGCTCTGGGGTAACATAAGAATCAACTGGTGCAGCCGCCTGAATTCCTTTACAGAATGCAATGACTCCTTCTGGAATACCGAATTCTACAGCCTGAATAATATCATGACGACTTTCCGTGCCGTTCGGGACCACATGATATCCTAATTTCTCATAAATATTTGCAGCAAAAATTGCACCCTTCAGTGCACCTGCTACAACGGTAGGTGCAAGGAATAATCCTTGATAAAAAGAGCGCATAATACCGAGGGATGCACCAACTTCTTTTCCTAATCCAGGTGATGTCAACCGATAACCGCAAGAATCAATCAAGTCTTTTCGGCCAGCAATATAACCGCCAATTGGAGCAAGTCCACCTCCCGGATTCTTAATCAAAGAACCAACGACCATATCTGCACCCACATCACTTGGTTCAATAATTTCCACAAACTCACCGTAACAATTGTCTACCATGCAGATGATATCGGGATTAATCTTTTTAACAAAAGCAATTGCTTCCCCAATTTGTTTTACAGAGAAACTTGGACGTGTCTGATAACCTTTGGAACGCTGGATCGTAGCAATCTTGGTGTGTTCATTGATAGCTTTGCGAATATTATCATAATCAAAGCTACCATCTTCCAATAGATCTACTTGGGCATAAGTGATACCATATTCAGCAAGTGAACCATTCGATGGACGAATTCCAATTACTTCTTCTAAAGTATCATATGGTTTCCCGGCAATGGAGAGAAGTTCATCTCCCGGTCTTAGATTCGCACTAAGTGCCAGAGCCAAAGCATGTGTGCCACAAGTAATCTGTGGACGTACCAACGCACTTTCTGTATGAAACACAGATGCATATACTTTTTCCAGTGTATCACGACCATAGTCATCATACCCATATCCACTGGCATAATTAAAGCATGTGGCATCTACCCTGTTTTCCTGCATTGCGCGGATGACTTTCAGCTGATTATACTCCGCAATCTGATCAATGTTTTCAAAGCGTTCTTTCAAATCAGCCTCTATGGCCTGACCAAATTCCAGTACTTTAGGCTGAATGCCAATTTCTTTATATAAATGTTCTTTTTCATCTAACATAATATTCCCTTTCCATTTTTACAATACTCTATAATGCTTCCAGAATTTTTGTTTTTACAATTGCGCACTGTGCGTTAAACTCTGGATTTATTGGCTGGATTTCAACAATCACATCCGCTGCCTCTCGATAACGTTTCATATCATATAACAAAGAAGCGCGATTTAGCTGGAACCAGGCTTCTTCTCCTTCCGTACGGATTAATGGCTTTAATTCCATTAACTGTTTATAAGTAGAAGATGTATTTTGTGACTGTGCATAGACTTCCATTAATATATTCATCTTTTTTAAAAAAGCAGATCTGCCAAATAATCTTCTTAACATATGACTCCTTCCAAAGATTTTATCATCTCATGTAATATTTTTTCCTCATCGTAGTTATAATCTTTCTTATTAATCCAGCTTACCTGTCTTTCGCGTTTGAACCAGGTAAGCTGACGTTTTGCGAAATGTCTTGTGTCACGTTTTATTTTGTAAATAGCTTCTTCTATACTGCAGGCACCTTCCAGATAATCAAGAATTTCTTTGTAACCTAGCCCTTGCATGGATACCATCTCTCTGGTACATCCCATCTCCTTCAAATGTGCTACTTCTTCTACCAATCCGTCCTGAAGCATTTGGTCAACTCTTTGATCAATGCGGTGATATAGATTCTGTCGGTCATCATTCAGCACAAAATACTTAAAACAATATGGTGATTCTTTTTGGCGTTCCTTTTCATTATGTTCAGAAATGCGCTCTCCTGTCTGATAATAAAATTCCAGAGCACGAATGACACGTTTTACATTATTCGCATGAATTTCTTTAGCAGCATTAGGATCAATATCAAGCAAACGCTCATGAAGTTTTTCATTGCCGTATGTTCTTGCATATTCTTCCAATTCATGACGATAGGATAAATCTCCATCATTTTCCGAAAAATCAATATCATAAAGCAACGCCTGAATATAAAAACCAGTACCGCCTACAATGATTGGAATATGGTGGTGAGAATAGATTTCTTCCATTGCTTTTTTGGCCATCTGTTGAAATCGTACTACATGAAATTCTTCCCAAGGTTCTAGTTCATCTACAAGATAATGAGGAATACCCTGTATTTCATCCTGGCGAATTTTCGCGGAACCAATGTCCATGTGCTTATATATCTGCATGGAATCTGCAGATATGATCTCTCCGCCGATTGCTTTTGCAAGTCCTATAGATGCTTTGGTCTTTCCGACAGCCGTAGGCCCGGTTAGAACTACTAATGGTTTTTTCATATTTAAACAATCCTTTTGAATTTTTTCTCTAACTCTCGTTTACTCATTGCAATAATCGTTGGCCGTCCATGTGGGCAATGGTATGGATTCTCCAATGTCAAAAGTTCGCCAATCAGCGAATCTACTTCAGCTGCAGATAATTTCATATTTCCTTTTACAGCAGCCTTACATGACATGGAAGCAACTTTTTCATCAATCATATCCGGCGAAAGATTACGGTGAATTTCATCAGAAAGACTATCCAACATCTGTAATAACAAATCTTTTTTGGCAATTCCAAATAGGTTATCCGGAACTGCTCTGACAGCATAAGATTCTTGCCCAAATTCCTCAAATTCAAATCCAATCCGTGTGAACTGATCCATATACCGGTTCAATAATTCAGCTTCCTGCATGCTTAGATCTAATACAATCGGGGGACTGATCATCTGAGATGTGAATTCTCTTGTCTTCATACTTTTTAGAGTTCTTTCATACAGAACTCTTTCGTGGGCCGCATGCTGATCTATAATATAGAGATTGTCATGGAATTCTACCAGCCAGTATGTCTCAAATACTTGTCCAATTAGTTTATATTCATTTTTCGCCTCTTTGGTTAATAACTTTTCTTCAAAGAAGTCTAATTGTTTTGCTTCTTCTTCCTTTTTCGCGTAACTTACTGTTTCACGAATCCTGTCTGCCTGTATCTCTGGCTTGAAGATCTTCTTCTGCTCAACAACTTCCGCAGAAGAATTCTGATTATGATATGATTGCACACGCTCCCGCATCTTTGACATAAAATAATCAAGATTTCGTTCTTGCTGCGGGGCAGATGAACTGTTTTTTTTCTCGGTTGACTTTGCCGGGACAGTACGCATGAGTACATTGTTCTTTACTTCCTTTGGCATAGGCGGTGTAACTGGTGGATCCGCTTTTGGTATGGACACTTCCACGTGAGGAATCAGCTCTTGAGCATGTAGTCCCTGGTCAACTGCAGTATATACTGCATTATAAACCTCCTGTTGATTATTAAAACGTAATTCCATCTTAGTCGGATGCACATTGACATCCACATGTTCTCCATCAATTTCAATATGAAGAACGGTAAAAGGATATTTATGCTGCATGGTGAAGTCTTTATATGCATCTTCAATAGCTTTTGAAATAATAGTACTTTTTACATATCTTCCATTAATAAAATAATTTTCAAAATTACGGTTACCTCTTGAAATTATCGGTTTTCCCAGAAATCCTGTAATCTTTATTCCATTAGACTCATAGTCTGCTTTCAGAAGATTCGATGCAATCTCTCGGCCATAGACATGATAAATGACATCTTTCAAATTGCCATTACCTGAACTATGCAGCTTGGATTGCTGATTATTGATGAACTGAAATGATATCTCAGGGTGAGACAATGCCATTTTTGTCATTAAGTCACCAACATGGCTTGCTTCTGTCATAGGAGTTTTTAAAAATTTTCTTCTTGCTGGTGTATTATAAAAGAGTTGTCGAATCAAAAATGTAGTTCCATCTTTTGCTCCTGTATCATCCAGCTCCTCTTCCTTTCCGCCGGAGATGCGGTAAAGTGTTCCAAAGGTCTGTTCTTTTGTCTTTGTAATCAATTCTACCTGAGAAACTGCTGCAATACTGGACAACGCCTCTCCGCGGAATCCGAGAGAACCGATGTGTACCAGATCATCAACAGAGCGAATCTTGCTGGTGGAATGTCTCAAAAATGCATTTGGAACATCTTCTTTTCCGATTCCGCATCCATTATCAGCAATGCGGATCAAAGCGATCCCCCCATCCTGGATTTCCACAACAATTGCTGTAGCACCTGCATCAATGGCATTTTCAACCAATTCTTTCACAACAGACGCGGGACGTTCAATAACTTCTCCTGCTGCGATTTTATCAATGGTTACCGAATCTAATATGTGTATCTTGCTCATGTTTTACCACCTGTTTTTTAGTTTGTTCTGTAATTGGTATAAGGTATTTAAAGCTTCAATCGGTGTCAGATTACTGATATCAAGACTTTTGATTTCATCGATTACATCATCATCTTTTACAGTATCGAACAGAGACATCTGTGCCAGGTCTACTTCATCATAATGTTTTGGCTTCGCTTTAGGTTGTTCATGTCCATGAGATGCTATATCTTTGATGCGCTCTGTAATATCTGCATGAACCAGTTCCTCTACGATTTCTTTCGCACGCTGAATCACAGAATCCGGCACTCCGGCAAGTCTTGCCACCTGAATTCCATAGCTCTTATCTGCGCCTCCTTTTACAATTTTACGAAGAAAGATGATATCATCTCCTTTTTCTTTGACAGCGATACAGTAATTATTTACATTATCAATTTTGCCTTCTAGTTCTGTAAGTTCGTGATAATGGGTTGCAAAAAGTGTCTTTGCTCCTAATAGCTTACTGTTGCTGATATGTTCGATCACTGCCCAGGCAATACTTAATCCGTCAAAAGTACTGGTCCCTCGCCCAATCTCATCAAGAATCAAAAGGCTTTTATTCGTCGCATTTCTTAAAATATTAGCAACTTCTGTCATTTCTACCATAAAAGTACTTTGTCCACTAGCCAGGTCATCAGAGGCTCCGACTCGGGTGAAAATACGATCTACCAGTCCGATGTCTGCACTGGCAGCCGGAACAAAAGATCCAATCTGTGCCATTAATACAATCAACGCTGTTTGACGCATATATGTAGATTTTCCTGCCATATTAGGACCAGTAATAATTGAAATACGGTTTTTCTTATCATTCAGGTAAGTATCGTTGGCGATAAACATGTCATTTGGAATCATCTTCTCTACAACTGGATGACGTCCATCTTTGATATTGATCACACCTTTTTCATTGATCTTAGGCCTTACATATTGATTTCTCTCGGCGACCAACGCCATTGAGGCAAATGTATCAAGTTGTGCGATGGCATGAGCAGTACTTTGAATTCTAAGAATTTCTTTTGCAATCTGATCGCGTACTTCGCAATAAAGCTGATATTCTAATGCATACAGTCTGTCTTCTGCACCTAAAATAGTATCTTCAAGTTCTTTTAATTCTGGTATGATATATCGTTCAGCGTTTGCAAGTGTCTGCTTACGAGTATAATAATCAGGCACCAGATTCTTGAAAGAATTGGTAACTTCCAGATAATAACCAAATACTTTATTATAACGAATACGAAGGTTTTTAATGCCTGTCTTTTCTCGCTCATCTGCTTCCAATTTTGCAAGCCATTCTTTACCATCTGATTTTGCTGATCGGAGTCGGTCTACTTCTTCATTGTAACCATCTTTTATGATTCCGCCTTCTTTCATAGCAAGTGGCGGATCATCCTGAATTGCTGTTTGAATCAGATTGCACAATTCCTCCAATGTATCAAGATTTTCATAGATCTCGTGTAAGAGTGGTGCTTTCATTTCCTGAAGAATGTATTTTATATGCGGAAGCATGGACAATGAGCTTTCAAATGCAATCAGATCTCTTGGGTTCGCAGACTGATAAGTAATCTTGCAGACCAATCGTTCCAGATCATAGATTGGAGAAAGATATTCTCGTATTTCTTCCCGTGAGATTGCGTTATTCTTCAACTCATCTACAGCATCCAGTCGACGTTCGATTTCTTTGCGATCAATCAATGGCTGTTCAATATATTTACGCAGAGTTCGCGCTCCCATAGCCGTTTTAGTCTTATCCAGTACCCAGAGTAAAGATCCTCTTTTCTGCTTTTCTCGTAATGTCTCGCATAGTTCTAAGTTTCGTCTTGTTGAACTGTCCAGAAGCATATATTTTCCAGAAGCATATACAGATAATTTGGTAATATGAGATAAATCTCTTTTTTGTGTTTCCAGCAGATATTGAAGCAGTGCTCCAGCTGCAATGACTCCACAGTCATAATCCGCAAGTCCCAGACCTTCCACTACATTCACATGAAAATGCTCTTTTAAAGTCCGCTGACAGATGGCATCATCAAAATACCATGCATCCAAAGAATAGATTGTGATGCCTAACTTTTCTTTTAATAGTTCCAGATCCATGCCACTCATATAAAAAGCCTCATTGCATATCAGCTCTGAGGGCATAAATTTATAGATTTCATCAAATAATTTTTCGCTGTCACCTAATTCTGTCACCAGATATTCTCCGGTTGTAACATCCGCTACTGATAATCCATAACGATCGGCTATATAGACAACGCACATAATATAATTATTTTTCGTTTCATCTAATGACTGTGTGTCCAGATTAGTTCCTGGCGTCACAATACGAACAACGTCTCTTTTGACCAGTCCTTTTGCTGTGGCTGGATCTTCCATCTGTTCACAGATAGCAACTTTATAACCTTTAGATACAAGGCGGTTCAAGTAACCATCTACAGCATGATAAGGAACGCCACACATTGGTGCACGTTCCTCAAGGCCACAGTTTTTTCCGGTTAATGTAATTTCAAGTTCCCTGGATGCAGTAATTGCATCATCAAAGAACATCTCATAAAAATCTCCCAATCTATAAAACAAGATGCAGTCAGGATATTCCTTTTTTGTCTCCATATATTGCTGCATCATTGGTGTTAATTCCGCCACGTTAATTCTCCTCTTTTGCTAACATTTTTACATTTTATTATATCATTTCTTCTCAAAATAAGAAAGATAGAATTTCTCATTTATAATACATGGTAATAAGGCTTTTCTTCACCATATAACCAATAAGAGAGATAACCTCCCAGAAAAATTCCACAGACACATAGTCCTGAAAATATGATTACAAAAGGCAGACAAATCTGTCCAAACAACTGAAAAGGCTGATCGGAATAATCCCAGACTTTCCAGTTCATCCATTTATTAACGATGATCCCGGTAATGAACTCCATTGCAGTGACAAAGATCATACAACGAAGAAGCTGGCGCCATAAAGGATCTTTCCAATGAACCATTTGGCCTTGTATAGTAAAAAACACAAGACAGATTCCACCTAGTATAAACATGGTCCAGTGGGAAAACCCTCGAAATGCGACTTCAAACAGATAATATATACTTCCTCCCAGAGTCCATAAGAATAAATACTCACTTAATTTTCTCATAAAAAACGCCCTCACTTTGTTGTTCATACATAGTGTGAGCGTTTTTGATTCATAATATAGGTGGTATATATTTCTTGACTAGATTTTCTCTCCGAGATAGTAAAAGCCCTTGCATTCTGTCAAATGTACGTCTATCAGCTGTCCTATTAATTCTTCACTTCCTGCAAAATGTACCAGGAGATTGTTACTTAGACGTCCGGTTACCATTGAACTGTCATGTTCACTGACAGATTCCACCAATACTTGCTGAGTAGTTCCTTCATGAACAGCACATACTTCCGATGCAATGGTCTGCACTTCATTCAGCAGACGATCGAAACGATCTTTGATTACGTCTTCCGGTATCTGGTCTTCCATGACTGCAGCCGGAGTTCCTGTTCTTTTTGAATAGATGAAAGTAAACGCGCTATCGTAGCGGACTTTGCGTACAATATCAAGCGTCTCTTGAAAATCTTCTTCTGTTTCACCCGGAAAACCGACAATAATATCTGTTGTCAGAGATATATCTGGTACAGCTTTCCGAATCTTATCTACTAATTCCAGGTACTGTTCTTTTGTATATCTGCGATTCATTTTTTGAAGTATTCTGGTACTGCCTGATTGAACCGGCAAGTGCAAATGTTTACAGATTTTTTTCGAATTTCCCATAACTTCAATCAATTCATCAGACAGATCCTTCGGATGTGAAGTCATAAAACGAATTCTTTCAAGACCGTCAATCTTTTCAATTTCCTGGAGAAGCTGCGCAAATGTAATCGGCTGTTCCAGATTCTTACCATAGGAATTTACATTCTGACCTAACAGCATAACCTCCACTACACCGTCTGCAATCAATCGCTCAATTTCACGAATGATCGCCTGGGGTTCACGGCTACGTTCTCTTCCTCTGACATATGGGACGATACAATAGCTGCAGAAATTATTGCAGCCAAACATAATGTTAATTCCGGACTTAAAGAAATATTTTCGTTCATTTGGAAGATCTTCTACGATTTGATCTGTATCTTTCCAGATGTCAATGATCATACGCTGGGATTCCAGACGTGTTACGATTAGTTCTGCGAATTTAAAAATGTTATGAGTCCCAAAAATAATATCAATAAAACCATAACTTTTCTTGAGCTTTTCCACAACTTCCGGTTCCTGCATCATACATCCACACAGACCGATCATCATATTAGGATTCTTTTTCTTCCTTGGCTTCAACTGTCCCAAACGTCCGTAAACTCGTGTATTTGCATTTTCACGAACGGTACAGGTATTGTAGATAACAAAATCGGCGATATCTTCAGATGCTTCTATATAGCCGATTTCCAATAGAATTCCGCGTAATTTTTCGGAATCCCTGGCATTCATCTGACAACCAAATGTGGTTACACAAAAGGTAAGCGGTCGTCCAATCTCCTGGGATTTTTTTTGAATATATTCTTTGGCTTTTTCTATGTAATAATATTGACGCTCAGGTTCCTTATCCGGTATCTCATTAGACAAATTGATGTTTTGATTCGTCATATTCATAATCAATTCCTTTCAGTTTGCATATAATCTCATCTTTTTCTACATTCATGTCCTCACATAATGCATCCAGAGTATGGTAATAATCTCTGATTTTCGTATTTACCACACTCAGCAAAAGCATAGGATCTTTTGGTAATCCTGTCTGCATATCACTTACTCCTCATAGTATTCTCTCTGGCATATTTTTGTCTCTGTAATCAGTACTTCCGGCTGGATATCATGTGTCTCATGAGGAATCTGTTGAAAAATCTGAAAATCAAAGGCAATGGCCATTGTACGAAGTCTTGGATGTGCGGCAAGATATCGGTCATAATAACCACCGCCATAACCAATTCGATGGAAGCTGCTGTCAAAAGCGACTCCCGGTATGATCATCAATCCCTCGGTCCCTTCAGATATCCAGTCTGTTTCTGGTTCCAATATGCCATATGCCCCTGGCCGCAGCTCTTGTATACTGCTGATATGACAGAAAATCATTTCAGCGCCAATAACTTTCGGAACCCAAACATTTTTCCCCAATCGCCAGGCTTCTTCTATTATCTTAGTTGTACCGGTTTCTCCATGGCAATCAACATAGCTATAAATATCGGTTGTCTCTCTAAACCACGGATGGGAAATCACCGCTGATGCGATGGATTCTGTTTTTTGTTGCCATATAAGAGGATCTAATTCCTGTCTCAGTCGGCTAATCTTTTTTCTAATTTCCTTTTTGGTTTCCAAATTTCTCACCCAAATCTGTAATTGTTCCATCCGCTTCCTTGATGGAAATGTTATTAAGCTGGCTGCGAAGGTTGCGCTTAAATGAGTCAATATACTCTCTTCGTAATATTTGTTGTTCTTTCTGTTCGGCGGTTGTCAATCCTTCGGCTTTCGATTTGTGATATAATTCATTAATTCTTGCGATTTTTTTTTCGTCCATATCTTTTGTCCTTCCTTATCTGGTTTCTAAGAAATTACGATACTTATCTTACACTATCTTTTCCTAGAAGTCCACTGCTTTTCTTTTTCCAAAATGTTAGATTTATCGTAAAGAGTATATTAGCTGGAATAATTTTCCAGGAATCCATATAAAGCTTCGGTGTCTTCGATATATTTTCCATTTTTTATTTCTTCACGCAGAGTGCCTGGAAGTTCATCATATAAAATATCTGTATATTCATAAGGCGTCTTCTTATCACTTAAATATACGACTACATATCCATTAACTTCCATCAGATAAAAACAGTCATCTTTAAGTGCCTGTCCTTCCGTTGCAACAGAAGGTTCCAGAGATGTTGCTGCTTTCTCTGTTTTTTCTTCGGTAACTTTTGATTCGGCAAGTTCTTTTGATTTTTGATAACTTGATTGATAAGCTCCTGCGATTAAAACAAAAGCAATGATCATGACCACAAAAAAACCAATACCATACTTATTTTTCATAAGGACAACTCCTTTTTTAGTACAGTATTGGCTGAAAATTCCTGATTTATACAAGTTTACGCAAAGTTTTTTCGATCAAGAGACCCTCTCGTTCAGGATAATCGAATTTTTGGCTTTCCTGAATGCACGCACATACAAAAGCATGAGAAGCCTGTACACTTTCTAACAATGAATAACCCTGAAGTAGTTTTGACAAAAACATTCCGTCAAACGCATCCCCAGTGCCATGATATTCACTTAAAACTTCACCATTTCCAATATATAGGAATGCGTTATCTTCATAAAGTACAATTCCTTTTTTACAGTCATCTTTTGGGACACTGGTGATAACCATATCAAAATTTCCGTATTTACGCAATTCCTTACATAATGGCAAGACATTTCGATGGTTTCCAGTAATCTGATATTCTTTCCCGGTTAAAAGATAACATTCCGTTAAATTAGGGAGAATAACATCTGCATAAGGCAGCAGTTTTCTCATAGCCTTTCCATAAGAAGCATCAAAATTAGAATAATACTGTCCATGATCGCCCATGATTGGATCGAATATTACCATAGTATCTGGAAATTGTTCAATAAAGTAGATAACAGAATCTATGATCTGTACACTTCCTAGATAACCGATAAATATAGCATCAAAAGAGATCTGTTCTTTTTTATAATGATCAGCACAATTACGGATATAATCTCCTGGAATGTGTGAAATAGCCGGCGTTTTGTATCCACCGGTATGAGTGGATAATAATATTGTTGGAATCGGACATGCTTCAATTCCCATTACACTTAATATCGGCATCATATTCATAAGTGCAGCTTTTCCGACGCCACACAGATCATGCAGCAAAGCTACTTTTTTTACTGGTCTCATTTTTATCTGTATTCTCCTCTTATCAAATGTAATTTTCTGCATAGAGATATTAAGGTTGTTCCTTTTGGCATTTCCAGCATCTCTTCTTCTGTTACTCCACCGAGCAATACAAGTGATGCACCATATGTAACGACAGCTACAAGTAATGCAATAATTGTGGCAATACTCTCACCAGCAAATAGTTCAAACAACAAATGAATAACAATCGTCACCACAGCCATAATAGCAGACGCTATCACTGGAATCACAAAAGTACGTTTCTTTTCTTGAACATAACCAACCCGTTCTCTCAGAGAATGAGCATTCAAGATACAGATAGCACCAGAAAAAACAATCTTGCTTAATACAACTGCATAGATATTCCATTTGAAGATGACCATCATCAGTATTAGAGATATGACATGAATTAATAGAGAAATTGCTGCATTTTTGACAGGAGTAATCATGTCATCAAGTCCCTGAAGCACAGAATTCGTTACAGTGGACAAGCAGAAAAATACAACAGAAATAGAACCCATCTGTAACATTAGAGCTGCTGTTGCATTATCTTCCGTGTAAAACAACAGATCCATAATTGGTTTTGCAAGAATTAGAAATCCAGCAGCACATGGAATTGCAATCATCATATTGAATCTGGTAACCGTATGAATCTTATTATGTACCTGTTTGCGATTTCCCGTCTGTACAGTTGTAACAAGGCTTGGAATCAATGAAGCTGCAAGAGAACTTGCAACAGATAATGGAACGTTCACCAAAGTACTGTACTGACTGCTGAACATTCCCATTAAACTGGCATATTCTTCATTCTTATATCCCTGAGCAGCCATAATATTATTAAAGATTGCGGTGTCTAAAAAGTCGCTGATATTATAAACGGTTGCGCTCAGGATGACTGGTGCGATCGTGAGGAGAAGAACTTTGGATAATTTTTTATAACTTTCCCTATGGCGGGAGCGGTCACGTCTTATTTTACGCTTAAATATTTTCTGATAAGCAAAATAAATGACTGCACTGACTAAGAGTGCAAAAAATGCACCAGAAATCGTACCTATGGTACCGCCTGCAGCAGCATAAGCTGGACCAAACGATTGATTTCCTCTTGTTTCCGCAATATTTTTTCCTGCGCTAAGCAACAGATATGCGCCAACAACAGACATGACTGCATTGACGATCTGTTCCAACACTTGAGAAACTGCGGTTGGAACCATGGAACCATTTCCCTGGAAAAACCCTCTTAAAACTCCCAACAAAGCAACAATCAGTATACATGGAGCAAGAACACGCAACGCATATACACTCATTTCCATGGACATGATATTTGTTGCGATAAAGTCTGCACTCACAAATATAATTAAAGAAACCAGCCCTCCTGCAATCAATGCAAAAGCCATGGCACATTTGAATACTTTATATGCATTCCGATATTCCCCTACAGCGATTCTGGCCGATACCAGTTTTGAGACAGCAAGAGGAAGACTGTATGAGGTGAGCATTAAAGCTACCGTATAGATAGAAAATGCAACGTTATAATACCCCATTCCTTCGCTTCCAACGATATTGGTAAGAGGAATTCTATAAACTGCTCCAATCAGCTTAGTGATTACCCCGGCAATTGCCAGGATAGAACCCTGAACCAGAAAATTTTTTTCTTTTCTACTTTGTTGTTTTGCCATAATAACTCCATCTTATCGTAAAATATTTAATATATTCATGATCTCATTCTGTTTTTCTTCCATAATCTGACGTTCCTCATCTTCCATATGGTCATAACCAGTTAAGTGTAACACAGAATGAGCAATTAAAAAAGCATATTCTCGCAACACAGAATGACCATATTCTTCTGCCTGAGTCAGAACCTTTTCTTTAGAGATAACGATATCGCCCAGAGAAAGTTCTCCTGATTCCGGATTAAAACAATCATCTCTTTCTTCCAGAAAATCGAATTCACCAGGAATTGGATAATCAACCAATGGAAAAGACAATACGTCTGTAGGACGATCAATCCCACGAAACTGCAGATTCATCTCATGAATCTGTTCATTCATTGTAAGCAAAAGATTCACTTCAGCCTCATACGGACATCCCACATAATCTAAGGCAGCTTCAACCACCTGTTGCGCAATCTGCTGACATTCCAACGGAAGCTTTACTTCGCCTTCTTCTTCAAAATACAGTGTCATGATCTTCGCCTCTTCTCTCTGTTCTTTGACCGGTTACGGTTTTGAATCTCGTGTTTCTCATATTCTTCATATGCTTTTACAATCTTTTGTACCAATGGATGCCGAACTACGTCTTTACTGGTAAGATGGCAGATACTTATATCATCAATATTTTTTACAACGGATGTTGCTACGTCAAGTCCAGATATCTGTCCGGATGGAAGATCTTTCTGCGTGGCATCTCCGGTAATTACAACCTTAGATCCAAATCCGATTCTCGTCAAAAACATTTTCATCTGCGCTGGCGTTGTGTTCTGTGCCTCATCCAGAATAATAAAAGCATTATCTAAAGTTCTGCCACGCATATATGCCAATGGGGCAACTTCAATCAGTCCTTTTTCTGAATTCTTTATAAAACTCTCTGCTCCCATGATCTGATACAAGGCATCATAGAGTGGTCGAAGATAAGGATCAATCTTACTCTGCAGATCTCCTGGAAGAAATCCTAATTTCTCGCCAGCTTCAATTGCCGGACGTGTCAGGATGATTCTTCCTACTTCATTATTTTTAAAAGCAGTAATTGCCATTGCCATGGCAAGATATGTCTTTCCTGTACCGGCCGGTCCAAGGCCGAATACAATCATCTGCTTTCGTATTGCATCTACATATTTCTTCTGACCAAGAGTTTTTGGTTTGATAGGTTTCCCTTGTAAGGTATGACAGATAATATCTTTATCGATTTCTAACACATTCTCTTCACTGTCTTCCATAACGAGAGCAAGTGTATAATCTACATTCTGTTCCTGAATGGTGTTGCCCCTGCGGGATAATTCCACCAATTGTCCCAGCACATTTCGTGCTCTTTCTACATTGGCAGCATCTCCCATGATTTTTACACTTTCTCCTCTTGCAATTAAAGTTACGTGAAGTGTCCGCTCGATTTTTTTTACATAAGCATCAAATTGGCCAAATACATTCTTTTCATGCTCAGCCGGTATGTCAATGACTGCTTCCATTAATCCCATTCGTTATTCTCCTGACTCATCTTGTTCTTCTTGCACTGGAATCTCCAATAATTGAGAAGGAGCTGAGGTGCCGATCGACATAATAACAGTTAATGTTCCCCGTGCCTCGGCCTTTTCAGACTCTGTGTATATTTTAACATCATTCTCAATAATTTCTACCCCTTTTTTCTCCAAATCCTTACAATATTCCTCAAATTTATCGGATAATATCTGTTGAACTTCTTTTGTTGAATATTTTTTATTGATTGATTTATACGGTTTTGCGTCTCTGATTCCATAAAAAACCGGAAGATAAAAGTTTTCCCCAAACTTTAACTGTTTTTCCCAACCGTGCATTTCCCATGAGTCATACTGATTATGGATAGATGCAAATCGTAATCTATAATTACCAATACTTAGATAATATTCTTCTTTTTCTACAGATAGATATTCCTTTTCTTCATATGTCATCTGCATCTTTTCTTGATATACAATTGTGGTCCGTCCACGAATGTCGGCATCTGCTTCGTAATATTGATAGCTGATTATTTCACCAGAATCATCGGTGACAGGAACCTGACCGGACACCAGAATATCTCCCTGCTTTACTTCGGTTCCTTTTTCTACAGCCGGTACACCATTTCTTGAAATAATCTCTGTAATAACACAGTCGTGATCAGCTATGATATCGGTTGGTAATATTTCTGTAGTGTTATCTGAGGTGATCGTAGAAGTGTCCATAGAATCTTCATTTTCTTTGATTTGAATGATAAGGCGGCTTCCCTGAATTGATGCGGATACCCAGATGATATCATCATATTCTTTTCGAATATCTTTTACGATTCGGTCACAATCAACTTCGGATTTTGGCATTCCATTTGCAACATTCTTTTCTGCAAGAAATTTCAATAATGTATCATCTGTATATGTCTGATTTCCAGTGATGTTGATATTCCATATGTAATGCGACATCAAGATGGTAAGGCAAACACAGATGAAAGCACCTGCAATGAAAAATCTTCGTCTGTGATATTTGTGTAAAAAAAAAGGAAGCCCCAGTCTTTTTACAATTACCACTTTTGTTCCAGTCTTTCTGATAATCGGTTTCAACTGTCGGAATCCCTGAATTGAAATATTCATTTCATAAGCGCCTTGCACCGGCTGTAGTTCCCATAACGAAATTCCTTTATGGCAGCATGCATTTAGGAAACGTTCTGTTGAGTACCCGGTGACCCGTATTCGAATAAACCCTTTCATGTATCGAATGATCTTTGGCAGCAACTTAATATCCTCCTTTTTAATGCTGATATTCAACGGACAAAATCTGACCGTTTACCTTCATCTCGTCGTTCGTATAATAGATGACATGTAGATTTTTTCCAAAGATGCGAATCTGCCCGGTTTTTGTCTGAATGCGTACTAAAGAATCTGTGTATTCAATAATTCCTCTATAATTCTCCAGACACAATTCATTTTGTCCAAGGATAGTCAATACCGGCATTCCCATGACAACATCCTTTGGCAATTCGGACAACTCAGCTATTTTATTTCGAAGGAAATGATCGTTATTTGATTTCATAGAAATGCCACTCGCAGAATTTATAATAATCTATGTGGCGAGTATGAAGATTATGCATGCCTCCTTTTTATTCTTACGGGACACTTTGAACCTAACTGACAAGGAATCATACATTTATAAAAAATACAGGCAATTGTCAGTAACCAGAGTATTCTTTGCCTTTGCCCTGAATCATTGGTTAGATTATGTATGCTGTCACAGACCTGCCGAAATCTGGGAATACCTGTGACAGCATCTCTAAGGATTTTAATGCCTGCCCAAGACTGAAACGATGTAAAAAGAATCAGCCCTCCTTTTCTCCAACGGTTCAATTCCTTTGTCATTAACTGGTATAAACCGGCATAAATTCCTGTAACTGTCGCAATATGATGAAGCCACGTGCACAGTGATACTTCTTTTTCCTGCATTGTATCAAATCCTCCTATCATTCAATAAATATGATATTATTGTACAGGATTTTTTTATTGTTATACAGAAAAAGAATTCGCAAGTTTCAACATTGTTCGTGTCTATTCTTCATGATATGCCATTGCATAAAATTTTTCCTGTGAATTAAGAGGTTTCTGATCATTTTCTACTCTCCGGTATGTACCATCCGGATATAATTGCCTTGCTTTTTGATTATCATTTAACATAATATCAAACATGTTCTGCAATTCTTCTTTTAAATGCTCTGCATAGACTGGTGCCGCAACTTCTACTCTTCTTACTGTGTTCCTAGTCATAAAATCTGCAGATGCAATATAGTATTTTCTTCGGTCACCAGATCCAAATATATAGATTCTGGAATGTTCCAGAAATCTTCCTACGATACTGATAATACGAATATTATCTGTCTTTCCTTCAATTCCTGGAATCAGACAACAGATTCCTCGAATGATCATATCAATCTTAACACCGGCACTGGATGCTTCTATTAATTTATCGATGATCTTCTTATCAGTCAATGAATTCAGTTTAAAACCAGCATAAGCTTCCTCTCCATTTTTTGCACGTGCGATCTCTTCGTCCAACATCTCAAGAACTTTATTCTGAAGACATTTGGGTGCTACAAGAAGATGTTCGGATTTTTCTATGACTTCCCCTTTTGCAAGTGCCTGAAAAACATTAGAAGCCTCTATACCAATATCCACGTTGGATGTCATTAATGATAAATCTGTATAAAGTCTAGAAGTTTTTTCGTTATAGTTTCCGGTTCCGATCTGTGTAATATATTCAATCTGCTTATCGGTCTTTCGGGTAATCAGACATAATTTTGAATGCACTTTGTAACCGTCGAGTCCATAGATGACCTGACATCCTGCATTTTCCAGGCGTCTGGACCATTCAATATTATTTTCTTCATCAAACCTTGCACGAAGTTCAACTAATACTACTACTTCTTTGCCATTTTCAGCAGCTTCGATCAATGCCTCTACCACTTTACTTTGCTTTGCCACACGGTACAAAGTCATCTTGATAGAAACTACATCTTTATCTTCTGCGGCTTCGTTTAACAAATGTAAGAAAGGGCGAATTGATTCATAAGGATAAGAAAGAAGCTTATCTTCTTCTTTTATCTGTTCTATGATACTTCTTCCTTCCTGAAACTGATCTGATTTTTGAGATGTTCTTTTGGGGAAGAACAGTTTGGTTTCTTTTCGAAGAAGATCTTGTATCTGAAATACAAAAGAAAGATCAAGCGGTGTTGAAGTTTTGAACACATGATTCTTTCCTAATTCGAGATAATCACAAAGAAGGGAGATGCCATAAGAATCCATTTCTCTTGAAAGCTCCAGACGGATTGGTGCCAACTTCTTCCTTTGCTTAATGATACCTACCATAAATTCCCGGTAATCCAGATCTTCATCATACAGAGCGTCCGCGTCAATATCTGCATTTCGTGTAACGCGCATAAGTGATTTTGATTTAATCTTATAACCTTTGAATATTTTTGATACAAAATGTAAAATTAATTCTTCTGTCAATATGTAACTTCCCTGCATGCCAGGAATATTGACCATACGGCCAAATACACTACCGGTACATGGAATCAGACCTATTCTTTCTTTTTTATTCTTTGTTTCCAACACAACAACTGCATATATCTCTTTATTGCGAAGAAATGGGAATGGCTGCCGTCTACCTACAACAGTTGGCGAGATTAGCGGGGCAATCTCTGAATCAAAATATTTTTCCAGATACTTGCATCCTTCGGAATCAATATCCTGGAATCTTAAAATTTGAATTCCTTCTTTTGCAATACATTCCATGAGTTCGTCATAGACAGCTTCTTTACGGCAGTCTGTCTTACGAGTCTGCTTCAATATTGCATCTACTTGTTCCTGAGAAGTCATCCCTGTCTTATTCTCCCGGATTTCTTTTTGAAGCAATGTCTGATCAAAAAGTGAACCCACACGCACCATAAAAAATTCATCCATATTAGTCTGATAGATTGACATAAATGTCAGCCTTTCACATAACGGCACAGATGGATTTTCTGCTTCTTCCAGTACTCGTTCATTGAATTTGAGCCAGGATAATTCTCTGTTCATATACATATTATCCATTGTATACACCTTTCTTTGTCAGTATTGTATAAGTTTATATCGTATTACATATATCACAACTACAAAAAGAGCATTTATAATCTATGTTAAATTCATGTAAAAAATCTCCGTAATTTTGTCACGGAGATTTTTGAATCTAAGCTACTTTATATGGTTTTCTTTTAAATATTTCTTTTGCCTTTGGATCAACTTTAGATTCCATGCTGGAATAGTACCTTATCATATCGTTTTTAATCTGTTTCCGGTTTCTTCTCTCTTTACGCATAACACAGACATCCTTTCATGGTTCATATAATACTTAATATATCTTTTGATAAAGATAATTTATCGTAGAATTATTTTTATTATATGAAATCACGTTTAAGTCTATGTTAAATCCGAACTTTCTTCTAGCACAGAAGTGCAATGCGGACATCTAAGTGCATCAATTGCAATCTCACTTTTGCAAAACGGACAAGTTTTTGTCGTTACAGGCGCTTCTTCCGCTTCTTTTTTCGGTGCAAACTTTGCAGCAGCGTTGTTCATTGCTTTGATGATTATAAACAGTACTAATGCCATAATCAGGAAATTGATGACAGCTGTTAAAAATTTTCCATAATTCAAGGTCACCTCACCAAGAATATTCCAGGACAGCTTGTCAAAATTCATTCCTCCAAATAATCCAAGAATTGGATTGATGATATCTTCTACAAATGAAGACACAATACTGGTAAACGCACCGCCTATGATAATACCTACTGCCATATCCATGACATTGCCACGGCTGATAAACTCCTTAAATTCTTTTATAAAGTTTTTCATCTTTCGTCTTCCTCCTTATGATCGAACTGTTATTAATCATTATAATAAATAATCTATAAACTGTACAGAATAATTACTACATTTTCTGATATTAACAGACGCATCATTCTTTCCTTGAAAATCAAATTCAATATTTTGTTATTGTATTTCACAAAAAAGCACGATATAATAACTAAGTATAAAAGGGGTGCTTGCTTTAAGCAGGCTGAGAGTAAGCTAGTGTGCTTTAACCCATGACCTGATTTGGATAATGCCAACGTAGGGACATAAAGTATGAATTATGTACGGTATGCTTCCTTTGCGTACCGTTTTTTGTTTTATAAAAACATTTCGCGAGAATGCACACTTTTGCTCTTTCTCAATACCTCATGCGGCAGATTGGGAGCACCACCTTTTGCCGCACTATAAAATTTAATGAATATGTTCATTAAAAGCAAAGTGAAGGAGGAAAAGAATATGTCTGGTTACACAACACAGATGGATGCTGCCCGTCAGGGTATCGTCACACCTGAAATGAAAATTGTTGCAGAAAAAGAACACTGGGATGTAGAAGATCTGCGCAATGCAATTGCCAAAGGAGAGATTATCATTCCATGCAACAAAAAACACACTTCTTTGAATCCAAGCGGAGTAGGCGCTAAGTTAACTACAAAGATTAATGTCAACTTAGGAGTCTCCCGCGACTGGAAAGATGTGGATATGGAGTATGAGAAGGTACGTTCTGCTGTAGAAATGGGAGCAGAGGCAATCATGGATCTAAGTTCCTATGGAGATACCAGAAGTTTTCGTCGTAAACTCACACAAGAATGCCCTGCCATGATCGGTACAGTTCCGATTTATGACGCAGTCGTTTACTACCACAAACCGCTGGGACAGATTACTGCACAGGAATGGCTGGATATTGTAAGAATGCATGCAGAAGATGGTGTGGATTTTATGACGATTCATTGTGGTATGAATCGCGCAACGGCTGCAAGATTTAAACAGAACAAACGTCTGATGAATATCGTATCTCGCGGAGGCTCCATTATGTTTGCCTGGATGGAAATGACCGGGGAAGAGAACCCGTTCTATGAACATTATGCTGAGATCCTTGATATCTGTCGTGAATATGATATTACGATGAGCCTTGGAGACGCATGTCGTCCAGGCTGTATTGCAGATGCTACTGATACCGCACAAATCGAGGAGCTGATTACCCTGGGAGAACTGACCAAGCGTGCCTGGGCCAAGGATGTACAGGTTATGATTGAAGGACCCGGACATATGCCTATGAATCAGATTGCTGCAAATATGGAAATTCAAAAAACCTTGTGCCATGGTGCACCGTTCTATGTACTTGGTCCATTGGTAACCGATGTTGCTCCTGGATATGACCATATTACTTCTGCTATTGGAGGCGCAATCGCAGCTGCATCCGGCGCTGCATTTTTATGTTATGTCACTCCGGCCGAACACTTACGTCTTCCAAATGCTGCTGATGTAAAGGAAGGTATCGTAGCTGCAAAAATCGCAGCACACGCAGCTGATATAGCAAAAGGAATTCCTGGCGCAACAGATTGGGATTATCAGATGAGTGAAGCAAGAAAACGCCTTGACTGGGAAGCAATGTTCAAGCTTAGCATGGATCCTGAAAAAGCACGTCGTTATCGTGAAGAAGCAAAACCAGAAAAAGAAGACACCTGTAGTATGTGCGGAAACTTCTGCGCAGTAAAAAATACGAATCGAATCCTGGATGGAGAAATTGTAAGTATTTTTGACGAGTAAATGGGAATTTAGATTAGTTAGTTGGTAATTGGGAGGTGTACGGCGAGAGGACGGATGGAATGGTTGCCATTGCGGAGTCCTTCGCTAAGAATCCATAACTGAAAAAGAAGCAGATATTTTGTGACCAGGCTGATTCACCCCGAAATCTTGATGATTTCGAGGCTCAGCAGCCTTCTCAGATTTGGCTTGAAGCCAAATCTTCGCACAAAATATCTGCTTCTTTTCCAGTAACGGATTCTAGCGCTTGTCCAACGAACGGCAACCATTCCATCCGTCTTCTTGCCTGACATCCCCCAAGTCCGCAACTTCCTCATCTGGGAGAATTCCTGCGCGTCATGCAGATGGAAAGATCATAGTAAAGATATTGTCAAAAAACTGGCAGAATAACTAACTGAATCTTCCCCTGAAATCACGATGAATCGTATAAAAACTCCGCTCCCCATTGCACTTCGCGCCAGGAATTTCTCCAGATGAGTTCGTTCAGTATTTGAGAATGTCAGGCGCAAGGAAGCTGGACAGGCTGGTCTGTATCCGTCTAGCCAAGCGTTAGAATTCGTTACAGAAAAAAGAGTTGCAATTCCGTGTGAGAATTTGGCCTCCAGCCAAATTCGAAAGGACTGCTGAATCGAGAAATTATCTAAATTTCTCGGTGAATCAGTCCGGTCACGAAATTGCAACTCTTTTTTCTGTTATGGATTCTCAGCGAAGGATACCGGATACAGACCAGCTGTCCAACTTCCTTGCGCCGTACACCTCTCAATTACCAACTAACTCATCTAAATTCCCAACTAAATTACATATTTAATCTTTTTGTTCAGCTTCATTAGTTCATTTGCAAATTCTCGATTCTCGTATAATGCAACGAAAACGGTACTCATTCTTTTCGACTCGATTCCTACCCGGTCAAAGGATGCGGCAAAGGATGCTGAATAATTTTTCATTTTCCGTATTGATGTGATTTCTTGTGTAGGGAGAGTCTTTGTCAATAAACCAAAATGTATTACTACTTGTTTTTTATCAACAATAACTTCGTTTCTGAATAATACGGGAATAGAATATAAATCTACTAAAACTAATAAAATCAGATATCCCCATACCGTTGTAAATCCGACATTGAGTGTAATTCCCAATGTAATCCCATTTAATAGTGCGATAACTACATACCACCATATATCGATTTTCCCTTTGAATGTCATAAAAAAGCCTCCGTTGTTCATTCGTATTTGCTACTGCTATTATACATACGAATTTCAACGGAGACAATCTTTTTTTGTTTTCTTTTATTCTACATTTTTGTCTTCATCTGCAACATATTCGAAAAAGTCAAAATCGGCATAATGTTTGTGCTTGACACGGTCGGCACAGGTGATTCCTACCATGGTTCCTGTAAATTCTCCATATTTGCAATATTCATCCGAAAATTTTGTTGTATCAAAGACTCTTCCGATCTTCTGATACTTGTTTCCATCCAGGCTCCATTCGAACCAGGACTTACGTCCTTCAATGTAGAGTCGCAGATAGACTGGGCCATCTTCTATCGGAATCCGGGAATTTAAAAATTCCGTTTTTTCTCCGTTTTCAAGCTGAATTATAGACAATGCACTCTGACCTAAAGTTTCACTGTAATATTTTCTGAGATTGATATAATTCATATTGTCATAATATAGGATGAGTCCGGCACTGTGCTGATGAACTTCTGGGACGAATTCCATTTTTGTTGTAATTCTGGCATAGACACTTGTAAGCTTGCGGGCAAGGATACTGACTCTATTCAGTGATGTACGGGATTCTTGTCCGCGGATTCTGACGTAACCCGGACGAGCCTTTACATCTGCAAAGGATTGAGGCATCATTCTTGGAGCATAATACCAGATGCCGAGTTCTTCGGAATCAAAGTCATCATAATCCGGAATCTGTGCAACCGGATATTCCGCAAGAGTGCTTTCTGGAACTTCAACCTTTGCCAGATTACTTCCGTCTGCCATGCGAAGCCAATGATCTTTCGTCCACATCATTTTCTGAATTGCCGTCTCTCTTCCAAGTGTACAGCGCAGTTCCGGTACGAACGGCCGTGCAGTCAGATGAACCAGATAGACTTCGCCATCCGGTGTCTCTACGTAACTTCCATGTCCTGATTTTTGAAGTACAGATTCTGGATTATAGTATTTCGGCTTTAAATGATCTGGATCATGACGCTCATAAGAATCTCCCGGAACCGATGTCACAATTGGATTTTTGGGATCTTTTTCATATGGTCCCCAGACATTAGCTGAACGTCCCATGGTCACACAGTGATTATATCCTGTGCCACCCTCTGCACACATAATATAATAATAGCCATTCTTTTTAGTCAAATGGGGTGCTTCAATACAGCCTCTGTCTGTTCCCCCGCTCCAGATTCGCTTTGGATAACCAATGATTTCTTTCTTTTCCGGTGAATATTCCACCATACAGATTGCTCCTGGTTTTTCATAGCCTTCTCTCGTCTCCCATTCAAGGGATACAACCCATTTACGTCCGTCATCATCATGGAATATTGATGCATCAAAGCCAGAAGAATGAAGGTAAATCGGTTCACTCCATGGACCTTTGATATTCTTTGCTGTAATCAGATAATTATCTACGTCAAAATATCTGGCATTCATAGAATTCATAATGCCATATACCACATAGAACAGATCATCTTCCTCACAATAAGTCAGGCAAGGTGCCCAGATTCCCTTCGCAGAAGGTAATTTTTTTAGGTCTACTTCCTGGTCATCTGTCAGAACATGAGTATATAGTTCCCAGTTCTTCAGATCCCTAGAATGGTAGATTGGAATTCCAGGAAACCATTCAAATGTGGAAACTGCAAGATAATAATCTTCCCCTTTTCTGCAGATACATGGATCCGGATTAAATCCGGGAAGTATTGGATTCTTTATCATAATTTATGTTCTCCCTATATTAACAATTCTCTTCTATCTGTCCAGTGATAATGGAATTCGGCGGAATCACAAACTCAAACTGCTGGCCTGCAATACGAAGATAACAAGTCTTAGATTCTGATTGCCGATTTAGTAATACAAAGACTATACTGTCATTTCTATTTTTCCAAGCCGTCAGATCTAACTGATCTGTATACTTTGTGCTTGCAATCCTTATTGCTCCAGGCTTTATAAAGTTTGCGAAATGGCGGTAATATTCCAGACATATGCGCTCCATTAACCGATTATTCTCCATATCAAACATATAAGGAGCCTCGCAGTAGTTCTGCGTGTGATTCGGTCCGCCTTCTCCATCTAGTAATATGTTCCAGTCATAAAAACCAACCATCCAATGATTAAGATTTCCGATCATATCATGGGCGAGGCGAGCGGCGTTCTCCGCTTCAGCATCTTTATCATATTTGCCAAATTCCAGACAGCTTTCGGAAAGTATCAGTTTTTTGTCGGGATGAATCTGATGAACCAGGTCTAATGCCTCAAAGTGATCTCCACTATACCAGTGAAAAGCAAGTCCATCAACCATAGAATCTGTTGTCTCATCAATGATTGCTTCTGCTCTGTCAAAAATGCGCTCTTTGTTATGATCCCAGATGAATATTTCGATATCATCAAGGTCATGCTTTTTCATAGCTGGTACCAGATAATCTCTTAAGAATACTTTCTCTTCTTCTGCTGTATAGACACAGGAATCCCAGTCTTGAACTGCTTTTGGCTCATTTTGTACAGACATCCGCACAACTTCAAATCCTCTGTCTTTGAATTCTATGATATATCGGCACAGATATTCTGCCCAACGTGCACGATATTCGTATTTCAGAGAACCACCTTCTTTTCTTCCATGGTTGGTCTTCATATATGCCGGCGGTGACCATGCAGACAACATGATTTTTAACTTCTTTTCGGCTTTTTTCTCCGCTGCTTCTAATAATGGGATAATGTATTTTTCAGTATCTGCGAAAGAAAATTTTTCAAGTTCCGTATCATCCTTATATGGGTCTGCTTCATACATATGGGTGGAAAAATCACAACTGTCCATATGAATTCTGACTTGATTATATCCCATATATTCCGGTGCAAAATAAGTAGATAACATCTTGTCCTGTTGTTCTCTGGATAAATGAGAAAACACATATCCTGCGGCATCAGTAATTGCACCGCCGAATCCTTCGAATGTTTGATATTTTACATTCGGATAGAGATTCAGTACATGATTTTCCATACCGTCATCCTTTACAGATAAGATGACACTTTTCTGAAAATGTTCTTTTTCTGTTGTCGTATATAATACTGCTTTCATGATAGTTCCTCCAAGATCTTAACATCCCAGTCTTTTAATATAATTTCATCATCCTTCAGATAGATAGTTCCACTTAACAAATCTTTTGCTCTACTGTATGGACAGTGAATGACGCATTCCTCTTCACTATAGTGAAACATATAATGTAAGACATTTCCATACTGGTTTTTTCCACTTCTTACAATGACCGGCCATGTCAGATCATCGATGTCCTTTCTGATTCCTGCCGCATCCACTGCCAGCTGATAAACTTCTTTTAAGATACTTTTCCTTGTGTAACATCCAATATAGAATGCATGTCCTTTTCCGTAAGTATGTCTGGTTATTGCTGTATAATTTCCCCAGTATTTGTGCTCATAATTTGCAATGGATTCTGCATCTTCTAGCTGTAATAACTCAGCAAAATATTCTACTTCTTCACCTTGCAATTTTGTCTTTCCTGGTTCTGTAAACTGCTGATAACTCATTCCAAAGCATTTGCAGAGTCGGTGAGGCTGCGTATCTGGATAGACACTTAAGTGTTCATCACTGACAAAAGAACGGAAGGAACTTACAAGCACTCCTCCATTTTCTACAAATTGCTCTAACTTTTGTAATGTCATTTCAGAAGCACTGTAAAGCGCCGGTGTTATGATTATCTTATATCTACTAATATCCAAAGCATTGACATCCACTACATCACACTCAATATTCATCTCATACAAGCTGTCATACATCCAGCGTACCACATCATTGTAACTCAGGTCCTTGTCAATTGGGAACCACTGAAGTGCAGTCAGAGAATGATTATCAATGACAACAGCGACTTGATTCTGTTTCTTAAGATGTATCAGCTTATCTCCAATATTCTTCCATTCATTGCCAAAGATACAGGCTTCTTCATAAGCAGGGTTCACGGACAGGTCATGGCTTAGCAGCCCCCTCCAATAGGTCTCGTAACCATTGTGGATGGAATGCCAGTTCCAGTACATGATTCCATCGGCACCACTTGCAAGATGACTGTAAGCATGGAGCCTTAGCTGCCCTGGGTATGGAGTCCAATATTTGAATGCTTGTGCCTGACATTCCATAACCAGATAGTTATCATCTTTCAGACTGCGGATAGAATCTCCGCCAAAAGCGATTTCCGCCCCGGTCAGTTCGTCCTGCGTCGGATGGTAGATATCCGTTCCGGCAATTGTCAGACACCGGGCTGCTTCATAATGATTAATGTCCGGCTGAACCCCATAAGAATATCCATCCTGTGCGATATCTGCTCCGAATTTCTTCCACTCAAAGTCAAGATTATGAGTAATAAACTGGTATGGCTTCTTATATTCTCTTACGATATCTGCCTGCCACGCCAGATACTCTGCAGCAAGTTTTCTCCGAAACTTTTCGAACTCTGCATAAAGCCCTGCATTGACACACCCTCTCATGTCCGGAAGATCTTCCCAGTCATGGATAGAATTGCTCCAATATGCAAGATAAAATGCCTGGTTCAGGTTCTCGATTGTCTGAAACTTTTCTTTTAGATAATTACGAAACATAGACTGAACCTGTTCACCTGTATTTCCATAATGTTTCGTCTCATTATCGATCTGAAAGCCAATGACCTGCGGATGATCTGCCGTATGAGCAATCAATTTTCGAATGACTCTTTCAGCATGGGCGCGAAATGTAGGATTCCACAGGTTCATGAGCTGGCGGTGGCCGTAGGCTTCTCTTCCTTTGGCTGTTACCGCCATGACATCATGATCTTTTTTCTCAAGCCATGAGGGAATCGCATAAGTCGGTGTGCCGATGATAATCTCCATACCATATTCTTCTGCCATATTAAGAACCTTATCAATATAAGAAAAATCAAATATTCCATCCGCAGGTTCCAATGTGCTCCATGTAGATTCTGCAATACGAATCACATTCATTCCTGCTTCTTTCATCATCTTAAGATCCGTCTCAATTCTGTCATAAGGCATATATTCTGGATAATATGCCGCACCAAATAATAATTCCTTACTCATAGCAATTTCTCCATACATTTTATTTGTCAGTTCTGTGTCTGCCCTGTGCAAGGTCAGCAACTGCCTGATCATATTTCTTATCTAAGTCAAAGAAGAACATACAAACTATACAAATCACAGATGTGATAACCGGTACCCATGCAAAGGAAATCGTAATTGCGCTGATAGAAGATGCGCTCTGTACAGCTGCTTCAGCATCAAAACCGCCTGCACCTAATATCCATCCAAGGGCAGCAGTTCCAACACCAGAGCCGACCTTCATACAGAAGGAAGATGCTGCATTTCCCATACCAGCAGTACCATATCCATTATACCATTCGCCATAAGTAATTGCATCCTGAAGACATCCAAACATGGTAGCTCCGGCGCATCCAAATCCCATTCCTTTAATAACGGATGATGCACAGATGATTGCGTAGTTTGTTGTGAATGCAGATAATACAAATCCAATGGTCGAGATACACATACCTGCCATAAAAACATTGCGTTTGCTGATTTTTTTCATGACAAATGGTGTGATAAACAGCGTTACGATCTGTGCAATAGACAGCAGATTTGCAACCATAGAATAATAACCTTCATTGTTCATATTGTATTTTGTGAAATAAAAAGCAGAACCAAAGAAGCAGGACATCATAAAATACATAGAGAACAAAGCTACTACCATTAACAACCAATATTTATTCTTTACCAGGCAGGAAAGCCCTTTTACAAAAGATACTTTTTCTTCTTTTTTCTCGGTATTCTGTTCTACGACACGCTCTTTACATACAAAGAATGTGAACATATTTAAGAGAATGAATACAATCATCAGCACAATGATAGTTAAAGTCCATCCCTTTTGAGAATAAGCATCTCCGCCGCCAAATGCAGTCGTCATCTTCATAACAACAGTATTGATAGTCATTGTTCCGGCTGTTGCCAATAAGTTACGAAAGTTTCCAAGAAGTCCTCTTTCGTACTGATTGGTAGTCATCAATCCATGCATAGTCGCATAAGGTACGTTAATACCGGTATAAAATATCGTAGATACAAGATTGTATGTCAAGAACATGTAGGCTATCTGAGCTTTTCCTTCCAGACTTGTCGGTACACTGAACATCAGGACAGTACATACTGCAAGCGGAATACATAGTCTTGCAATCCACGGACGTGCCTTTCCCCATTTGCTGTGAGTATGGTCTACAATGTAACCCATGGCAAGGTCAGAGACACCGTCCAGTAACTTTGAAAATGCGATGATAGAAGCTGCAGCCGCTGCACTCGCTCCCACAACATTGGTGTAATATACTAACAAAAATGCACTGATTGCGGAATATACAAGGTTTCCGGCATAGTCGCCAATACCATAGGCGAATCTTTCAAGAGATGATAATTTTGCATTGGGGTTCATATCTGGTGTTTTCATGATTTTCTCTTCCTCTCTTCTCATTCTTTTTTTCTTATCTATCTAATGGGAACCAACCAAAATCTACACATCTTCCTAAGTCCCAACTGTCCCATCCGATCCATCCATCGCTATTAACAGTATCTGTCAACAACTTGTAACTCCAGTAGAAATAGCCGCTTCCTTTGTTCCATGCATCCAGCTGAGCTTTGGCAACTGCCTGATAAATCTCTTTCTTTTTCTCATCACTCATGGATTCTTCAGAGACACCTTCCATTCCATTAAGGACTGTCTGGCCACCTTTGGTATCTCTTCCTACTGCAAAGGAATTAAACAGACACCATTCTCCACAGATGACGGGGAAATATTGCTGCATCTCTTCGATGTCTTTTGCATAATGTTCTTCAATATATCTGGTATATCCCTCAACGGTTTGTTCACAACCATTCATCTCAGCCATCATCAGATACTGATGTGTATCAAGAACAATGTTCTGATATTTTTCCTCGCGCATGAAATCCTTCCAGGCTTTTAATCGGAATGCATCATGGATGACGATGTATTTATCATCCGCAAGATACGGTTTCATTCTGTCATAAGCATCCAGATAGAACTGCCTTACAAATTCCATGGTATTTGGCTTTGTTCCTTTTGCTTTTTCAGGATCGACCGGTGGATATCGACCAGGAACATCCATTGCTTCCCACATATCTTCCAGAACAGGTTCATTGATTACTTCAATTCCCCATAATCCTTTTCTTGTTCCATAACGTTTAGCAAGGCGTTCCAGTACAGTAAGCTCGAATTCGACCTCATCTGGCTCCTGGGACCATTTACATACTCCGCTGATTCCACCGTTGTCAAATCCATTCTGGCTATCCGGAGCTGTATGTAAGTCAATTAAGATCTGAAGGCCGTATCTTTCTGCCCAGTTAAACGCCTTATCCAGTTCTTCCATACAGCCAATAAATGGCTCTCTGTCACCAAAGATAAAGTACGGAACCGGAATACGGACAGCATCCATTCCCATCGCTTTGATTCTTGTAAAATCACGTTCTGTGATATATTCAGAACGATGAATCTTAATTCTTGCCTCATACACTTCTTTGGAAAGCTGTGTCGGCAGATAATATTCATCTTCTGCAGTTGTGCCTTCGAATAATGAAGGACTCATCCATTTCTCAAGTACCAGCCAGTTACCGAGATTTACACCTTTTACATGCATCTTCTTTGTCTCCCTTTCTTTTGTTTGTCTCATTTTCTGACGATAGTTTAAAATAATGGCCGGGATATTTATATCATATTTCTCATGCTTTTATCACATATCTCACATAATTATGTTATACTTATGAAAATGTGATATTCCTTGTCTACATCTGCAGATATACAAGGCTAATTACGGGAGGTTCCTTATGAACGAACAATATCTGATGCAATATATTTCATACCATCTTCATACATTTGTACGAAAATATTCTAATACAGGAGACTTGGCCAGCAGTTTCTGTGCTCGTATAGAATTTGATGATGCTCCTATAGGAAACGAGATATTCCAGACATTTTTCTCAGTCTGCAAAGACCTGACGAAACCTGTCTATCTAACTGTAAATAATCAGATAACCTATGCCTGCACCACTGTACAAGATGGATACTTTGTTATTGGCCCGGTCCGTTTTACATCCACAGTATATCTGAAACATCATATCACAAACGAACAATGGAATCTTTCATGGATTGCCACAGTGCCTTTCTGTGAATTCAGTGATCTGACAAAAGATATTTTACTTACATATAATCTTTGCCATTCTGACATCATAGATGAAAATGCGCTTCTGATGTCTAACTGCATCAATCTGGATGCAGAAAAAGAAATCAGGAAATATTACTCCGAACTGATATTTGAAAATCGGGAATATGGAAAGACTCACAACCCCTATGATCAAGAAATCCGTGAATTTACAAGCATTGAAAATGGCGATCTTGAACAGTTAAAAAGAAGCCATGAAGAAGATTATCCCGGCGAGATTGGGACACTTGCCAAAGATCCACTCAGACATACGAAAAATCTTGCAATTGTTAACATCACTCTTGCCAGCCGTGCTGCAATCCGAGGGGGGCTTTTATCAGAGATATCTTTTTCTCTGAGCGATTCTTATATTCAGAAGATTGAAGCCTGCGAGGATATTCCGACTATCATTCATTTGTTTCGAACTGCTGAATATCACTATGCTCAGATGGTGCATGATCTGAACAGCGAAAAAGCCGGCACAGCCGAAAAGGATACGAACCCTCATATTAATAAATGCAAAGACTATGTATTTTCCCATCTGCATGGAAAGATTACCGTACAGGAGATTGCGGATGAACTTTGTCTGAATGCCAATTATCTGTCCGAACTTTTTAAAAAATGTGAGCATATTTCTCTGACAAAATTTATCCAAAAAGAAAAAATCAGCCTGGCGAAAAACCTGCTGATTTATTCTCATTACTCTTATATTGAAATTGCTACGTATCTAGGCTATTCTTCCCAGAGCCACCTCGGGAAACAGTTCAAAGAAGAAACTGGATATACTATGCGGAAATACCGAGAAACCTATGGGATGAAAGATTTTATCTGGTAAGATCGATGATCTCTGGAAGCTGCTGTATTGCATCAATCAGATAATCTGCTTCTTCCAGTTCGTTTTCTTTACCAAAGCCATATTTGCAGCCTACAAACAGACTGTCACAGGCTCTTGCACATTCCAAGTCACTATATCTGTCGCCGATCACAATATATGGCCCTGGAAATTGATTCTGCACATTATGTATAATCTCTGTCTTTGGTGCAAAATCATATGATTCACAATCATAAAACGCAGAAAACCATTTTTTCATCGCAAATTCTTTCCAGTGAGACTTACGATATGATATCTTACAGTTACTCAATATCAACATCTGATACCCTGCTTCATACAATTCATTCAGTACTTCTTTTGCTCCAGAATACCAGACTGCTTTGTGTGTCTTAATCTGTTCGACCATGGAACTGCCAACCCGATGGCTTGCTTCATCCTTAACTTCCTGCGGAAGCTGGGGCAGAAAAGAATTCCACATCTCTTTACTGTTCAGTCCAAGCCATCCGGCAATTTGTTCTGATGATATCGGCTGTTCCTCACAATATCTATTTTCCACAAGCCATGCATAAGTCTCTCGAAAGGCAGGTTCATAGATGCGCATGGTATTGTGAATGGCACCATCATAATCGAATACTAAGGTCGGTCTCATCTTACATCTGCTCCATCAGATTGACCATTTCGATTGCAGACAATGCACAGTCATACCCTTTATTGCCAGATTTACTTCCCGCACGGGCAATAGCCTGTTCAATATTTTCCGTTGTGACTACGCCGAACAAAACCGGAACCCCTGTAGCAAGTCCAACCTGAGCTACTCCTTTTGAAACTTCATTGCAGACATAATCATAGTGTGAAGTATCTCCGCGGATAACGGCTCCCACACATATAACAGCATCATATTTGCCGGATGCAGCCATTTTAGATGCAACTACAGGGATCTCAAATGCCCCCGGAACCCATGCAGCCGTAATATTTTCTTCCTCGACACCATGACGGACCAGACCATCTACCGCACCGCCTAGTAATTTATTTACTATAATTTCATTAAATCGGGAAGCAACGATTCCCACTTTCATTCCTTCCTTTGCTACTACTTTTCCTTCTAACACCTGAATCTGTTTCATTTTTTTATCCTCCTGATCATTTTATAAAGTAATTTTGTTAAAAATATGTCCCATCTTTTCTTGTTTTGTCTTCATATATACAAGATCATATTTCTGTGGTGCTATTTCAATTGGCACGCGTTCTTTAATCTCCAGGCCAAAGCCATTCAATCCGTACACTTTTTCTGGGTTATTGGTCAAAAGCCGAAGGGATTTTACTCCCAGATCTGACAGAATCTGTGCTCCGACCCAATACTCTCTCAAGTCTGGCGCAAACCCTAATTTGATGTTTGCCTCTACGGTATCATAACCCTGCTCCTGTAATTCATAGGCTTTCAGTTTGTTGATCAATCCAATTCCACGGCCTTCCTGACGCATATATAATACAATTCCACGGCCTTCTTTTTCTACCTGCTCCATGGCCTTTTGCAGCTGCTCTCCACAGTCACATCTTGCAGAGCCGAAGGTATCGCCTGTCAGACATTCAGAATGAACCCTGCAGAGAACATCTTTCCCGTCACCGATATCCCCTTTTACCAATGCCACATGATGCTCTCCGGTAATATCATTTACATATCCATATATTTTAAAATTTCCATATTTTGTCGGCAGATCTGCACAGGCTTCTTTTACCACGTGTTTCTCATGTATCCGGCAATAATTCTGAAGACTTTTGATAGTAATGAACTTTAAATTATATTGCTTTGCCAACTTCCAAAGATTAGGAGTGCGCATCATGGTTCCATCATCTTCCATTACTTCACAGCAGACACCGCATTCTTTCAGCCCTGCCAGACGCATCAGATCTGTTGTAGCCTCTGTGTGACCGTTTCGTACCAGCACACCTCCGTGTCTGGATACTAATGGAAATACATGTCCCGGCCGGCGCAGATCTTCTGGTCTGGTACGACCGTCCGCACATTTCATCATTGTATAAGAACGTTCTGCAGCCGAAATACCAGTCGTTGTGTCCATATGATCAATAGAAACCGTAAATGCAGTACCATGATTATCGGTATTTTCCGAAACCATCTGCGGCAGACCTAACTTCGCGGCAACCTTTTTGCTCATTGGTGTGCAGATCAGCCCCTTTGCATGACACGCCATAAAATTAATATTCTCCTGTGTTGCAAATTCTGCTGCACAGATCATATCTCCTTCGTTTTCACGATCCGGATCATCCGTAACGAGAATTATCTTTCCTGCCCGAAGATCTTCCAAAGCTTCTTCAATGGTGTTAAATTGATACTCCATATCTTTATTCCTCCTTTACATTCCAGATTTAAAATCCATATTCTTCCAGAAGTTCCATGGTAATTCCCAATGACCTAGTCTCTTCTTCAGTAGAAGAATTCAGTCCTATTAACTTCTGAACATACTTCCCAACAATATCATTCTCAAGATTCACCAGACTTCCGGGTTTCTTCTTCAAAAGCGTGGTCTCCTCACCTGTATGCGGTATAACCGATACCTGGAACTGCTGACCTTTGACACTGGCCACGGTCAGACTGATTCCGTCAATACAAATGGATCCTTTTTCAACAATCAACTGCATGATCTCCGGTGTAGTCTCAATTGATACCCACACTGCATTTTCTTCTTTTCGATAAGAAGTGACCTTTCCTGTTCCATCAATATGCCCAGAAACAATATGCCCGCCGAATCTTCCATCTGCCGCCATTGCTCGTTCCAGATTAACAGCATCTCCAGACTTACATTCTCCCAGACTGCTCCTTCGAATAGTTTCCGCCATCACATCTGCCGTGAAACCATCTTCCGCTATTGAAACAACCGTCAAACAGATTCCATTTACTGCAATACTGTCCCCAATTTTCGTCCCCTCTAGCACTTTTTTTGCCCGGATCATAATCTGTCCGGAGTTACCCTGAAGCTTTATCTGTCTGATGATCCCTGATTCTTCTATAATTCCTGTAAACATCTCTTTTTCACTCCATATTCCAACAAAATATCTTCTTCTATATGGCGGATATTTTCCAGTTTCAGCATGACCGCATCTTCTGGAATGTCCACTCCACAGCCTGCAACCGGAGATTTCGCCAATGCTCCTCCAAATACTTTTGGTGCAAGAAAGACCATAATCTTCTGAACGATACCTGCCCTTAATGCACTGTCATTCAATGTTCCGCCACCTTCCAGCAAGATACTGTCAATTCCAATCTCTCCAAGATATTTAACCAGTTTTTTTATATCCACTTTTCCATCTAATGCCGGAATCTTTACAACTTCCAGCCCCAATTTTATGAGCTGATTTACTTTTGTCTCATCTGCGTCTTCAGTGCAGGCCATTATCGTACGATATTTTCCTGCGCTTTGGCAGATCTGACTGTCTATTGGAATTTGAAGACGGCTGTCACAGATAATCCGGACAGGATTTCTTTTCTGATCTAATCGTACATTCAACATGGGGTCATCAGCAAGAACAGTCCCAATTCCTGCCATAATTCCCATATATCTATGCCGCATTTCGTGGACTGCTTCTCTTGCCTTTGATCCTGTAATCCATTTGGATGCTCCTGTCTTTGTCGCAATCTTTCCATCCGCAGTCATGGCATACTTCATGACAACGTACGGAGTATTTGTCGTAATATAATGAAAAAATACAGGATTCAGGCGGTCACATTCTTCTCTCATAAAATCTTCTTCTACACTCACACCAGCTTTTCGAAGAATTGCGGCTCCTTTTCCGGACACTTTAGGATTGGGGTCTCTTGAACCTATAACAACTCTTGCTATTTTTTGTTCCAGAATTGCTTCTGTACATGGCGGAGTCTTTCCATAATGGCAACAAGGCTCTAATGTTACATATAATGTTGCTCCTTTAGCTGATTCGGTCAGTGAAGCGATTGCATTCCGCTCAGCATGCAATTCGCCGTATCTGGCATGATATCCTTCTCCTATGATTCTGCCATCTTTCACGATTACAGCACCTACTAAGGGATTCGGATTGGTCCATCCAATTCCCTTTTCTGCAAGTTTAATCGCACGTTCCATATAATCGCGGTCTGTCATTTTTCTTCTCCTTCCATCCAGGGCAAGACAAAGAGTTCTAAATGATGTCTGATAAATAAAAAACTCTGAAACGGAAAATCCATTTCAGAGCATTCTACGCAAAATATGATGATCTTTCTGATCATCTACACATCTTCTTTCATCCAGACTATACTGTCGGCCCTGGAATCTCACCAGATCATACCTTTCGGCTCGCGGGCTTTACCGCCGGTAGGGACTTACACCCTGCCCTGAAGATTATCTATTTTTTTATTATCATAGCAATCCTATCTGCATATGTCAAGCAAAGCAGTCAAATTGATCTGCTATCTATATTATTTTGTCTGTTATCTGTAAGAGTAATTCTTTGATTTTCTGGAAATCACCGTAAAATACTGCCCCATTCATTCCAATCTGCCTTGCGCCTTCAATATTTTCCGGTCTGTCATCAATAAAGAAACATTCTTCCGCAATGAGTTGATACTGATTCAGCAAATATTCATAAATACCTCTTTCTGGTTTTATAATATGTATATCACAGGATACCACGATTCCATCAAAATAGGAAAGCGGTGCAAATTCTGGAAAATAATCATAAAAAGATGTACTTGCATTAGACAGAACATATAGATGATATCCATTTTCTTTCACATATTCACAGAATTCTTTTGCACCATTGACAGGTTTCATACACATATGCCATCTCGTTGCACAATTCTTGAGTGCAGGATGAAGGCGCTCTGGAATCTGATCCTTGACACGCTCATATATATCCTCATCAGTCAACAGTCCCCGGTCGGCATCTATCCATTCCTGCCCATTGAATAATATTTTTTTAATCAAAGCTTTGTCGTCTTCATTATCCAGAAAATAATTCAGGCAGACATCTGGATTATAATCAAGAAGTACATTGCCCATATCGAAAACAATATTTTTTATCATTATAAATCACACCTACTCTATAATCGCCTTTAATACATTTTCAGGCGCACGAAAAATTGTACATTCATCAAGTGGTATTGCACCCATTGAGCGATAGAAATCCATACTTGATTGATTCCAGTTCAGACAACACCATTCCATTCTTCCACAATCACGCTCCAGAGCTGTTCTTGCCATATACTTTATCATCTGTTTTCCATAACCCTTTCCCCGGTATTCTGGATCAACATACAAATCGTCAATATAGATTCCGCCTTTTCCAAGGTAAGCAGGAAATGTCTGATAAAAGAAAACAAATCCAATTTCCTTTCCGTCAATCTGTGCAAATATTACTTCTGCTCTTTGCTTATCGAACATCCACTCTTCCAGAAACTCTTCTGTAGCGTAGACTGACTCCGGTATTTTTTCATATTCCGCAAGTTTTTTAATAAACCGAAGAATTAATGCAGCATCCTCGCGAACTGCATACCGAAAAGTAACTTTCTGTTGTTCACTCATTTAAAACCTCCATTACTTATGATATGGTTCTCCATTGATAATTCGGTAACTTCGATATATCTGCTCCAGCAAAATGACTCTCATCAACTGATGTGGAAATGTCATCTTAGAAAAACTAAGTGCATAATCTGACCTGGAAAGTACTTCTCTCCCAAGTCCAATAGAGCCTCCAATAATAAAGATGATATGGCTGACACCCTGAATTCCTAATTTGTCAATCTTTTCTGCAAGTTCTTCAGAGGCGAGCTGTTTTCCACCAATCTCAAGAGTAATTATATAGGCATCTTCTTTGATATACTTCTGGATTCTCTCAGCTTCTTTGGAACGAATTGCGTCTTCTACACTCTCACTTGCATGATCCGGCGTCTTCTCATCGGTAACTTCTATAATATCCAGTTTACAATATCGACTTAGACGTTTGCTGTATTCTGCAATAGCATCTTTCAGGTATTTTTCTTTTATTTTCCCTACAGTTATTAATGTAATCTTCATAAATATAGTTATCCCTTCTTTGCCCGGCGCAAAGTGTTAAGTCTTTCCTTTTCTTCTTTACTGACACGGAATGATTCCCGGATTTTTTGAATAGATTTCTGATGAGTAATATCATCTAGCTGATTTCCGGCAAGTAAATCCCAGGTAAGTTCAGGAAATTTAACGTAACAAACGGACACCGCCCATGCAACTGCCATTTTAACATAATAGGCCTCATGCTTTACATCACCCAATATTCTGAGTACTCTTTCGATGTAATTTTCGGTTACAAAATAGTCTAAAAGAGATACAATGGCAAAGCGAAGTTCATATTCTTGTGTACTGTCTAGGTATTTCATTAAATACTCAAACCATAAATCCATGTCTTTTTTCATAAATTTATAGGTCATACAGCTGCTGTCACACACTGCCCAACTGTCGATTACTGGGACAAAATCGTCTAACAGCTTTTTTCTCTCATCCAGGCTACATTTCATATATCCAATAATCATTCCATGAAGCAATAGTTCTTCATGATAGACTTTACCTTGCTTTTCTTGCTCCTTTACGGCATTTACGTATTCCAGACCATTTTCTCTAGCAATACTTTTCGCAAACTCTCGAAGTCTTGGAACACGTACTCCAAGCATGGTCGAATTATCTCCTGGCACAAGAGAACGATTAAATTCGAGATATTTTTCGTCTGTCACATCTATTAATTGTTTTCGAATTTTTTCAAAAATATTTTCCATACTTTCACCGTATATTTTTTCTTATGCATATAGCTTTTCTTTTATTTGAATCTGAAATAAAATATTAAACTTTAGAGATAAATAAAACACCTAATGTACCCGGACCACAATGGCTGGATATGACTCCGCCTGCCCTTGTAACTAAAATTTCACTAAAAATATTCAAGCTGTCCAAATGCTGATAAATCTCTCGAATAATATCTTGATCACAGCCTGAATGCGTAATAAATACTCGATCTTTTTTAGCCTGTTTCAGCTCATTTTCCATATCCTTAACATAATCCATCAGAACTTTCTTCATTTTGCCGCGATACTTTTTGGCTGGATTCATTGCACCATCTTCCACAACAATTTTAGGATGCAGTTTTAATGCGCCGCCAGCCATTGCTGCGAGTCCGCTGCATCGCCCTCCTCTGTAAAGATATGTTAATGTATCAACCACAAAACTTGCGCGTACAAAAGGCTTTAACTCCTCAATTTTTTTAACAATATCCTGAGCATTTTTCCCATTTTGCGCCATAGTTGCTGCTTCAATTACCAATAATCCAATACCAGTAGAAAGATTGGCAGAATCAATCACTGTAACCAGCTTCTCTGCTTCTAGTTCTTCTGCAGCAATACGCATCACATTTGCTGATGTAGACATACTTTCAGATATCGCAAAACAAATGATTTCTCTTCCTTCTGCCACATATGGTCTCAGCAAATCCATAGCCCTGTCAAGAGCTGGAGCTGAAGTCTTAGGAGTAGTCTTGTTTTTGTCCGACCATTGATAAATCTCATCTGGGAATATATCCTGTCCGTCTTCATACTCCTGTTCTCCTAACAAAATATGCAAAGGCAGTATGGATACATCGTATCTTTGTAGTAATTCCTGCGACAAATCACAGGTACTGTCTGAGACAATCTTCACCATCTCAATCGCATCCTTTCTCAATCGTTATTTCCATTCTTCTATTCCTGCAAGTACACCCATTCTTTCTTTCAAGAAATGATTAAATATTGCAATTACGCGCCCGACACCAATGACTGCCAGAACAGTACCGACACCGATACCGATTATTTCACCGGCAAAAATAAGACCTACACAAGTTGTAAATGTAATATTAAACAAATCAAAACAATTCTTTGTAAGGCCTACACTTTTTCCTACTGTATCTGCAATGGCCTGTACAATTCCATCACCAGGATTCGGAATTAACCGCATATTCAGAGATACTGCAGCGCCAATTCCTGTTAATATAATCCCAATGACCAGTATCATAACTCTGCCAGTCATACTTTGGTAAAAAACAGGGACTCCAGGCGTATCATAAGCCGGAATTAATGCTGAGAACAAATTCATAAATCGAGTAAAAATCAAACTTAATGGAAACTGAAGCGCATCTTTTAATAACTGCACCTTTAAGTTCAGATACTTTCCCTTTCGAAAATGTTCTCTTGTATGTAGAAACATCTCCACCACTACAAAACTACTGTAAAGAATCAGCGTCATATTGCCGAAATTCATATTTAAAATCATTGATATACTATAAGATACGGAAATAATCGGAGAAACTCCCAGCCCGGCTTTTGTATTTAATATAATTCCCAATGCCAGTACTAATAAACCAACAATATAAAAAATTCCTCTTAAAATGTTTGTTTGCTTCATAATATTTATCCTGTTCTTGTTGTTTTTCTGTTTTATAATGCCGACCTGGTTTATCTGTCTAATCCAATGCTAATCCAATGCTAACCCAATGCCACATCCAGAATCATCATCAACACAAATCCAACTGAAAAACCAATAGTACCTATATTACTATGATCTCCTTCTGCTGATTCCGGTACCAGTTCCTCTACTACGACATAAATCATAGCACCTGCTGCAAAAGCAAGAAGATAAGGAAGGATTGGCGTGACATAAGAGGCCAGAAGAACGGTAATGCCACCGGCGATAGGTTCTACAACTCCTGAAAACATTCCATGCAAAAATGCTCTTCCCCGGCTTCCACCCTCACTTCGAATCGGAAGTGATACAATAAATCCTTCCGGAAGATTCTGAATCGCAATTCCGATCGCAAGAGAAAATGCACCTGCAAGTGTCACATTTGTATTTCCTGTTATCAGACCTGCGAAGACAGCTCCGCTTGATATTCCTTCCGGAATATTATGAATGGTAACCGCCAATACGAGCATAGTAGACTTTTTCAGTGAACATCTTGGTCCTTCTGTCTCATCCGATCCAATGTGCATATGCGGAATAACCTGATCCAAGATTAATAAAAAAGCAATTCCAAGTAGAAATCCGATTGCTGCCGGAACAAATGCAAACTTTCCCATATGGTCCGACATCTCCATCGCTGGAATCAAAAGAGACCATACAGAAGCAGCAACCATGACTCCCGCCGCAAATCCAAGAAGCGCCTTCTGAATCTGTGGCTTTAATTCATTTCTCATGAATAAAACGCAGGCAGCGCCTGCGGTCGTTCCGATAAAAGGTATGATTAACCCTAGAAAAATTACCATAAATATGTCCTCTTTTCTTTTTACACTTTAATAAGCATACCACAAATCTCCATTTGGGTACAGGGCATTTTTTATTTTGGTACACCATAAAGTGCAAAAGGGGACGTAGACTTTTGCAAAAAGTCTACGTCCCCTTTTTAACATTTTTACTTCTTTGATAACATTTCGTGGATTCCTTTTGCTCCTGCTTTTCCAGCTCCCATTGCAAGGATTACTGTTGCAGCTCCGGTTACTGCATCTCCACCGGCGAATACGCAGGCTTTTGATGTCTGACCGTTTTCTTCTTCTGCCACGATACATTTTCTCTTGTTTGTCTCGAGTCCTTTGGTTGTAGATGCAATCAATGGGTTTGGAGATGTTCCAAGTGACATGATAACTGTATCAAGTTCTATCTCATACTCAGAACCTGGAATTTCTACTGGGCGTCTTCTTCCAGAAGCGTCTGGTTCGCCAAGTTCCATTTTGATTACTTTCATACCTCTTACCCATCCATTTTCATCAACAAGGATTTCCTTTGGATTGGTCAAAAGATCGAAGATGACTCCTTCTTCTTTTGCATGATGTACTTCTTCAACTCTGGCTGGGAGTTCTGCTTCACTACGACGGTATACGATATGAACTTCTGCTCCAAGACGGAGGGCTGTTCTTGCAGCATCCATTGCTACATTACCACCACCTACGACTGCAACTTTCTTTCCAGCTGCGATAGGTGTATCATAAGAATCATCAAATGCTTTCATCAGATTACTTCTTGTCAAATATTCATTCGCAGAGAATACGCCGTTAGCCGTCTCTCCCGGAATTCCCATGAACATTGGAAGACCAGCACCAGAACCAATAAATACTGCTTCGAAATCTTCTTCTTCCATCAACTGATCGATGGTTGTAGATTTACCGATTACGACATTTGTCTCAAATTTAACGCCTAATTCTTTAACTTTTTCAATTTCTTTCTTAACAACTTTCTGCTTTGGAAGACGAAATTCAGGAATACCATATACTAAAACACCACCAAGTTCATGCAGTGCCTCAAATACAGTTACTTCGTACCCCAATTTTGCAAGATCACCAGCACAGGTAAGTCCTGAAGGACCTGAACCAATGACAGCAACTTTATGTCCGTTCATTTTTTCTGCTTTTTCTGGTTTAATATCATTTTCCAATGCATAATCAGCGACAAATCTTTCCAATTTACCAATGGATACTGCATCACCTTTAATTCCACGGATACATTTAGATTCACACTGAGACTCTTGTGGACATACACGACCGCAAATAGCTGGAAGAGCTGAAGATTCGCCGATTACTTTGTATGCCCCCTCAATATCTCCATCTTTTACTTTTGAAATAAAACCTGGGATATTGATGGACACTGGGCATCCCTGAATACATTTGGCATTTTTACAGTTCAGGCAACGGCTTGCTTCCTCCATTGCCTCTTCCTTATTATATCCGTAACATACTTCTTCAAAATTAGTTGCTCTTACTTCTGGTTCCTGCTCTCTTACAGGCACTCTTTTTAATACATCTGCCATTACTCGTCACCTCCGCAATGACCACATCCACCATGATGTGTGTCACCTTCCTGTAATTTCAGCATTGCACGTCCTTCCTGAGTTTTGTACATCTGCTGTCTCTTCATTGCCTCGTCAAAGTTCACAAGGTGTCCGTCGAATTCAGGTCCGTCTACACAGGCAAATTTAATCTCATCACCAACATGCAGACGACAGGCACCGCACATACCCGTTCCATCTACCATGATTGGATTCATGCTGACAATCGTTGGAATCTCAAGTTTCTTTGTCAACAGGCATACGAATTTCATCATGATCATTGGTCCGATTGCTACACAGACATCGTATTTATTTCCTTCTTCTACCAGTTTCTCTATTTTAGTAGTAACCATTCCAGCATGACCATATGTACCATCGTCTGTACATGGATAATAGTTACCCGCAACAGCTTCCATTTCTGATTCTAGGATTAACATATCTTTTGTCTTAGAGCCCACGATAACATCAACATCAATACCATGTTCTTTCATCCATTTTACCTGCGGATAAACAGGAGCGGCTCCAACACCACCAGCCACAAATAAAATCTTTTTCTTCTTCAGACTTTCCGGATCTTCACTAATAAATTCAGATGGGCATCCTAATGGACCAGTAAAATCACGGAATGCATCCCCTGCTTTTAATTGGGACATCTTCGTTGTAGATGCTCCAACTTCCTGGAACACAATCGTGATGGTTCCTGCTTCTCTATCGTAGTCACAAATTGTAAGTGGAATTCTCTCCCCTTTTTCGTCCATCTTAACGATAACGAACTGTCCAGGCTCACAATGTCTAGCTACACGCGGAGCTTCTACGTCCATAAGATAAATCTTATCAGCCAGTTTTTCGGCTTTTAATATCTTGTACATCTTGCTTCCTCCTAATATTTGATACTTCTTTCATAATAATGTATCCTAAGAAAAATATCAAGTTTTTTGTTAAAATATTAACTGTTTTTTGCATCAAAAAAGCAAACGCCACATGGCATCTGCTTTTTTGACTATTTTTATCTAAAAATCAACTTCTGTTCCATAATATGTACATATAAATAATTTTTCCATTGTAGCAGGATCAATTGCTCTTGGATTAGAGCCTGTACAAGCATCACCAACAGCTAATTCTGCAATTTTGGCAACTTTTTCTTTAAACTCATCTTCATTGATACCAAAATCCTTTAAAGTCTTAGGAATGTTTAATTTAACATTGAAATCATCAATTTTTTCACACAGACTGTTAATCAATGCTTTTTCAGAAGTTCCTGCAAGTCCCATTCTGCGCGCAATCTCAGCATAACGTTTTGCTGCAACTGGATCTTTAGCATTATATTTGATTACATACGGAAGATAAATTGCATTTGCACAACCGTGTGGGATATGGCCAGTTGAGAATGCCGCACCTGTCTTATGAGCCATTGAGTGTACAATACCAAGTAATGCATTGGAGAATGCCATACCTGCTAAACACTGTGCATAATGCATCTGTTCTCTGGCAACCATATCGCAATTATATGAAGCAGGAAGATAATCTAATACCATCTCAATTGCCTGTAAAGCAAGTGGATCCGTAAATGGACAATTTAATGTTGATACATAAGCCTCTATTGCATGTGTCAATGCATCCATGCCTGTATATGCAACCTGTTTTACAGGAAGTCCCATTACAAGATCTGGATCAACAATTGCAACGTCTGGTGTAATATTAAAGTCAGCAAGTGGATATTTTACACCTGTCTGATAATTTGTGATAACCGAAAAAGCTGTTACCTCAGTAGCTGTTCCAGATGTAGAAGGAATTGCAGCAAATTTTGCTTTCTGTCTTAATTCAGGGAAGTTGAAAGGAATACATAAATCTTCAAAAGTTGTCTCTGGATATTCATAAAATGCCCACATAGCCTTTGCAGCATCAATCGGTGATCCACCACCCATTGCAACGATCCAGTCTGGTTCGAACTTACGCATAGCTTCTGCGCCTTTCATAACCGTTTCAACAGACGGATCCGGTTCAACACCTTCAAACAATTCTACTTCCATGCCACCTTCTTTTAGGTAGTTCACAGCTTTGTCAAGAAATCCCTGACGTTTCATAGAACCACCACCGACTACAAGAATTGCTTTTTTACCTTTTAAATTCTTCAATTCCTCTAAACAACCTTTTCCATGGTACACGTCTCTTGGTAATGTAAATCTACTCATTTTGCGCATCTCCTTTATATAATATTGTTAATTTATTGTCAATATTATATCTCTGTTAAATAATTAACGCAACAAGATTCACTAAACAAATTGTATTTATTTCAAAACAATGGGAATTTAGTTGAGTTAGTCGATAATTGGGTGTGTACGGCGCAAGGGAGCTGGATAGGCTGGTCTGTTTCCGGCATCCTTCGCTGAGAATCCATAACAGAAAAAAGAGTTGCAATTTCGTGACCGGACTGCTGAATCGAGAAATTTGGATAATTTCTCGATTCAGCAGTCCTTTCGAATTTGGCTGGATGTCAAATTCTCACACGGAATTGCAACTCTTTTTTCTGTAACGGATTCTATCGCTTGGCTGGACGGAAACAGACCAGCCTATCCAACTCCCTTGCGCCTGACATTCCCAATTACTGAACAAACTCATCTGGAGGAATTTCTAGCGCGAAGCGCAATGGGGAGCGTTGTTTTTATACTATTTATCATTATTTCAATGGAAGAATCAGTTAGTTATTCTGCCAGTTTTTTGACAATATTTTTACTATGATTTTTCCCTCTGCATGACGCGCAGGAATTCTCCCAGATGAGGAAGTTGCGGATTTGGGGTGATGTCAGGCGAGAAGATGGATGGGATGGTTGCCATTCGTTGGACAAGCGATAGAATCCGTTACAGGAAAAGAAACAGATATTTTGTGCGAAGATTTGGCTTCAAGCCAGATCTGAGAAGGCTGCTGAGCCTCGAAATCATCAAGATTTCGGGGTGAATCAGCCTGGTCACAAAATATCTGCTTCTTTTCCTGTTATGGATTCTTAGCGAAGGACTCCGCAATGGCAACCATCCCATCCATCCTCTCGCCGTACACCCCCAATTACCAACTAACTAATCTAAATTCCCATTTACTCAACTTCCAGTACATAGTTTCTCGTAGTAACACCACTACTACGTCCTTTTCCGTTAACCAAAATCGCTTTAAATATCGTTTCACCTTCTGGCATATTTATTGGACCTGAGTATTTTTTAGACGCAGTTGTCGGATCCGTTCCATCCATGGTGTAATATGCCTCATAACCATCTGGTACTTTTATTTCTATCTGATTCGCAGTCTCATATTGACCAGTGGATGGAGAAACTGCAGGGGCATCTTCTATAGGTAATTCTACTAAATAATTCTTTTTTACGGGAAGACTTGGAATCCCCTTTTCATTAACAGCAATTGCTGTAATTATAGTCTCGTCTTCTCCGATTTGGATCGGTTCTGAATACTTTATACTATTGACTGTCGGTTCTGAACCATCATCAGTATAATATATCGTACAACCCTTTTCTGTACTAAGAGATAATTCTTGTACATCATCAAAGGTTTCATCATCATCCAGACTAAACTCCGGTCCGACAACAATATAGCCAGCCAAGAGTTTTGTAACACTATCATCAGCATCTTCGAGAAGTAAAGGAATCTTTTCTTTCTGATCAGTATCCATATAAAAATTCACACATGCTTCATAGATGTCTGCATTCTTGGGCTGTTGTTCTATTGCGTCCAAAAATACCTTTTCAGCTTTGTCTAATTGTTTCTGTTCAATATATACCTTGGACAATCCCGTATATGCCTCCGGTTTTTCCTTACTTTTATTAATGGCTTTCTGAAAATACCCAGCCGCAGCATCGAACTCTTTCGATTCTATTGATTTATATCCTTTTGTCACTATCCCTTTATAAGAAGTCTGATACACTCCAATGCCGATTCCGATAAATGCAATAAGTAAAACCAAAAATATAAGCAATATCCGTTTTCTTTTTTTACGACGCATTGCTTTTTTGCGCTCCGCCTGTCGACGGCGTCTTTCACGTTCTGACATATTTCTCGATGTATTATTACGCGATGTATTTCTTGATACATTCTGTGATGTATTTCGAGAAGTAACATTTCGACGTGAATTTCCATTCTGTCTTCCCGTATTTCTGCTTGCAGTATTACGTCTTTCTGTATTTTGACTGTTCATAGAATCATAATCTATATAATCATCATCCCCATTAATAGCCCCTCGGATCTGAGCAGTTAACATATCATCCAAAGGATTATAATCTGGGACAATGCGAACTTCCTTTCCGCAGTTTTCACAATATAACATTCCTTCTGGTATTTTTTGTCCGCAATACCTACATTTCATCTTAAGCGAACCTCCTACTTACTAGCTGCTTTCACACAATTACACATTAGCATCGCAATTGTCATTGGTCCTACACCACCTGGCACAGGGGTTATAGCAGATACTTTGTCTTTAACATCTTCAAAATCAACATCTCCGCATAGCTTATTTTCAGAATTTCTATGCATACCTACATCTATCACTACAGCACCATCTTTTATATATTCAGACGTGATGTATTTTGGTTTTCCCATCGCTACAATCAAAATATCTGCTCTCTTTGTCACATCTTTTAAGTTCTTTGTCTTTGAATGCGCAATAGTTACTGTACCATTTTCTCGAAGCAAAAGCAAGCCCATTGGCTTTCCCACATTATTGCTTCTGCCAACAACTACACATTCTTTTCCGGCGATTTCAATACCAGAACGTTTTAACAGTTGAATTACACCGGCTGGAGTACATGATTCAAAGCCATCTTCCCCAATGACCATTCTCCCTACACTTTCTGGGTGAAAGCCATCCACATCTTTTTCTGGAATAATTGCTTTCACAATTGCATCCTCATCAATATGAGAAGGAAGTGGTAGCTGAACCAGAATCCCATGTACATTTTTATCATGATTCAACTTTTCAACCAGCTCTAGTAATTCTTCTTGTGTGGTTGTTTCTTTTAACTCATAAGACAAGGATTGGATTCCGATATATGCACATGCTTTCTTTTTATTTCTCACATAGATGGAAGAGGCAGGATCATCACCTACTTGAATTACTGCAAGACAAACTGACTGTCCATCTGCTCTCATTGCTTCCACTTGCTCTTTCAATTCTTCTTTTATCTGTGCGGAAATAGCTTTTCCGTCAATCAATCTTGTCATATCTAAATAATCTCCTTAAACTAGTTAATCATATCATATTAACAACATTCATCTACATACTGTTCAAATTCTTCCGTAGACATTAACACCTTTCTTGGTTTTGTACCTTCTTCCGGTCCAACTACTCCAGCCTCAAAAAGTTGATCCATGATACGTGCCGCACGATTAAAGCCAATTTTAAAAGTACGCTGAAGCATTCCAATAGACGCTTTGTCTTTATCAATAATAAGACGTCCTGCATCCACAAAATACACATCGCGATCTTCACCATCTGCAGAACATGATGACATAGTACCTACTGAATTGGTGTTCACATGATTTACAATTTCTTCATCGTATGTAACATCACTGTTGTGATTTTTTAAATAATCAACAACACTCTGTACTTCTTTGTCAGTTACGAATGATCCTTGCACTCTTGCTGGTTTCTGATAACCAGAAGGGTAAAAAAGCATATCCCCTTTCCCTAACAGCTTTTCAGCTCCATTCATATCTATAATTGTTCTGGAATCTACACCTGAAGAAACTGAAAATGCAATTCTCGACGGCATATTTGCTTTGATCAAACCAGTAATGACATTAACTGATGGTCTCTGTGTCGCTAGTACCAGATGAATTCCTGCTGCTCTGGCCAACTGTGCCAGACGGCAGATTGCTTCTTCTACTTCTCCTGGTGCGACCATCATCAAGTCCGCCAGCTCGTCTACGATAATGACAATCTGTGGCATAGGTTCTTTTGATTCACCTTCCACATATGGCATAGATACAATCTTTTCATTGTATCCTTTCATATCCCGTACATGATATTCCGCAAATGTCTGATAACGTCTTGTCATCTCTGCCACTGCCCAATTCAATGCACCGGCAGCTTTTTTGGGATCTGTAACAACTGGAATCATCAAGTGTGGAATTCCATTATAAACACTTAATTCAACAACCTTTGGATCAATCATGATTAACTTGACTTCGTCCGGTTTGGCTTTATATAAAATACTCATGATCAAAGTGTTGATACACACGGATTTACCCGAACCTGTTGCACCGGCAATCAGAAGGTGTGGCATTTTGGCTATATCTGTCACCACAACTTTTCCACCAATATCTTTTCCTACCGCAAAAGATATCTTTGAAGTACTGTTTTTGAATTCGGAAGCTTCAAGAAGATCTCTCAACATAACTGCAGAATTTTCTTTATTCGGAACTTCGATTCCAACCGCTGCTTTTCCTGGAATAGGAGCTTCTATACGAATATCTGCAGCTGCAAGATTCAACTTGATATCATCTGAGAGTCCAACAATTTTACTTACCTTTACCCCCATCTCTGGCTGAAGTTCATAACGAGTAACTGACGGTCCGCAACTTACATTCGTCACCGTTACATTGACACCAAAATTCTGTAAGATTTGCTGCAGTTTCATAGCAGTTTCTCGAAGACTGGCATCCGATTCACCAGCATGTTTCACACCTCTTTTTAATAGAGAAATAGGTGGAAATTGATAATCTTTTTTCGGTTTAACAGCCTCTTCGGCTACTGCCGCAGCAACATCCGCTACTTCATTTGCAATGGCTGATGCGCCAATCTTACTGCTACGCTTTTTATTTTTGGCATTCTCTGCTCCATCTCGCGGTATATCTTCCATCATAGGTTCTGTCTCTATATTATCGGAAACCGAAAGGTCTTCTCCACGATTAATTACAAAATCCATCTTTTCAGGTGCTGATTCTTTCTTTTGGATCTTTTCACTTAACGGGTCAATTGTCAACTCTTTCACATCCGGTGACTTTTTTGCAATAGTAGTATCAAACGAAACTCCTTCCACATGTTTGTCTTTTCTTTTATTCGACACTTTTTTGTCTGTCTTTGACTGAGTTTCTCGTATTTTCTTCTTCTCTTCTGCATGTTCCTTTATGCGCTGCGTATCTCTTTTGGCCTTATTGTAAGCTTTATCTCCCTGATTTTTTACGCTTTTTAAGGCTGATTTTCCAGTAATAATTACAAGACAGATAATCATCAATATGATATCTACCACATATGTACCAGCAACGCCAATGGCGGGTACAAGAATATTTACAAGGATATCCCCCAGTTTCCCGCCTTTGTCATTGATCAATTGTAAAAAAGTGCACACCAGAACCAAAAAAAAGAGACTGGTAAAAGTTTTCATATAAGCATTGAGATTCCCACGATTTGATATGAGAAACGTAACTGTTCCAAATAAAACGAATGGAATTATATATGCGACCCATCCGAAAATGCTTTCCAGAAAGTCAGCAATTGCTTCTCCTACAAATCCCCCAATTCCAAAATTACTGAGTAATAGTAAGATGCTGACTGCAAGTGTCACCCAGATAATAATCTCGTCTCTGACAAAACTCTGTTCAGAATTCTTCTTATTTGTCTGTTTTTTACTCCCTCGTTTCTTAGATTTAGCAGCCATATTATATCCCCCTTATTCTGGCAATACTATTTATAGTATAGCATTTTTAAAAAGGGCTGTCATTACATATTTTCACACTTTTTCTGCCTCCATTGGTCTATCATTTCGTGCAATTTCCTCAATGCATCGCTCATACCACCTACTTCATCAATTAACCCTTCTCGTACTGCATCCTTTCCTTCTAGAAGAGTTCCTACGTCTTTGACTAACTCTGTAGGATTTAACATCAATTCTTCAATTCTTTTTTGAGAAATATTTGAATGTTCAGACAGAAATTTCGTAATTCTGTCTTGTGTACGAATCATATTCCGAAGACTTTGTGTTACTCCAATGAACATTCCGTTCGAGCGCACTGGATGAATGATCATAGTTCCGCTCGGTACGATAAAAGAATACTTTGCAGATACTGCCAATGGACCTCCGATAGAATGGCTTCCACCAAGTACAAGAGATACTGTCGGCTTACTGAGGGAAGCAATCATCTCGGCGATCGAAAGCCCGGCTTCGACATCTCCTCCTAATGTATTTAAAAGAATAAGCACACCTTCAATCTCATCACTATCTTCGATTTCAGCTAAAAGAGGTAATATGTGCTCATACTTTGTCGCTTTGGCATTACCCGATACTGCTTCATGCCCCTCAATCTCACCAATGATAGTCAACAGTTTAATCTTATATTGATTGTGATTCTCGTTAAGATCTACACTTCCCCATTCTCTGATCTGTTCATTCTTTTGTTCCTCACGTGTTGCATTTGCCATAAAAAACACCTCCATACATTTTCTATTAGTATGGAGGTGTTTGAATGATTTTATACCTGTTCTAACGCCTGAGAAAGATCAGCGATTATATCATCGATGTGTTCAATTCCTACACTAAATCGAATCAGATCTGGCTGTACTCCAGCTTCTATTAATTCCTGATCATTCATCTGACGATGTGTATGGCTGGCCGGATGAAGCACACAGCTTCTTGCATCTGCCACATGTGTAACGATTGCAATCATCTTTAGACTATCCATCATACGAACAGCTGCTTCTCTTCCACCTTTCAGCCCAAATGTAATAACGCCACAGGTTCCGTTTGGCATATATTTCTGTGCAAGGTCATAATACTTATCTCCTGGTAGAGACGGGCAATTTACCCACGCTACTTTCTCATGCCCCTGAAGATATTTTGCTGCCTGAAGTGCATTTGAACAATGTCTTTCCATACGAAGTGGCAAAGTCTCAAGGCCAAGATTCAGAAGGAATGCATTCTGAGGTGCCTGAATAGATCCCAGATCTCTCATCAACTGAGAAGTTGCTTTTGTAATGTAAGCTAATTTTCCAAACTTCTGCGTATAGACAATTCCATGATAAGTCTCATCAGGAGTTGTAAGTCCCGGGAATTTATCTGCATATGCTTCCCAGTCAAAATTACCGCTGTCCACAATCGCACCCCCAACACAAGATGCATGTCCATCCATATATTTTGTCGTAGAATGGGTTACAATATCTGCACCCCACTCAAAAGGGCGACAATTCACAGGTGTTGCAAAAGTATTATCAACAATAAACGGTACGCCATGTGCATGTGCTGCTTTTGCAAATTTTTCAAAATCCAATACTACTAAAGCCGGGTTAGCAATACTTTCTCCAAATACAGCCTTCGTATTTTCCTGAAATGCTGCATTCAGCTCTTCTTCAGAACAATCCGGATCAACGAATGTTGCATCCACACCCATCTTCTTAATAGTATGTGCATAAAGATTATATGTACCACCATATACCGCAGAAGCACATACGATATGATCACCAGCCTCCACAATATTCATAATTGCATAAAAGCTTGCAGCCTGGCCGGAAGATGTCAGCATTGCTGCAACACCTCCTTCCAGATCACAGATCTTTGCGGCTACAGCATCGTTCGTAGGATTCTGAAGACGGGTATAAAAATATCCGGCTTCTTCCAGATCGAACAATCTTCCCATCTGCTCACTGGAATTGTATTTAAATGTTGTACTCTGATAAATTGGCAGGACTCTTGGCTCCCCATTGCCAGGCTGATAACCAGACTGTATACATTTTGTTTCCAACTTATAACTGCTCATATACTTCCTCCTATGACTCTAAATATTTTTCCTGTAAATGGTGTACCATATCCATATACAGTTTTTTACACTCTACATTTTTACCATTCTCTGCATATCGAATACAAGGAATCAAATATTCCTGATAAATCCCATCATAAATCTGAGCGGAATCTTCTCTTCGATTCAATGCCATCACAATGGAAGGCGCAAGAGCATAATATTCTGCCACAAGTCTCTGCCCTTCCTCTGACATCATGAGATATTGATCCCTATATTCTCTTAATACGGTCAATTCATGACAATCATCCGGTTTATTCTGACTCTCACAGACAGCTGTCGTAATATAACAAAATCCCTTTTTGAATCCACCTTCAATTCCTTCAAAAGTTTCTTTTTTCACTTCCATTCCAGTTACTTTCGTCTCGTTCCAGATAGAAACCAGCCGATCTGCGATTGCTTCATTCACTGGGTGATGATCATATAAAAGCATAGGAATAATATAGACAACAATAGTCATGTTATAATCAATCGCTGATATTTCTTTCTGGCGCTTGGATAATGATGCAAGCTTTTCTCTGGCATAATCTGGAATTACAGTGGCCAATTCTTTTATTATTCTATCCTTTTTCGATTCTTCTGCTGCATCAACAAAAGACGACAATGACAAAAACAGTTCTCGATTTTCTTCATATTTTTCCTTAAATACGGAATGATAGCTTGTTTTCTTAAAAAACTGTATGTTTTTTATCATATCATCAAAAAGATCTTCCAGAGATTTTTTTATATCATTCATTAATTTTATTCCTCCGCATGTAAGATACCGGAATTATTCGTCCCAATTATGGTAGACGTCCTGAACATCATCATCATCGTCAAGCATATCCAGAGTCTTCGTAATGTTTTTAATATCCTCTTCAGATGTAAGCTCAACATATGTCTGAGGAATCATGGTCACATCTGCGGCAGCCATTGGAATACCAGCTTCTTCAAGTGCCTGACGTACTGCACTGAAGTCCTCTGGGGCTGTCAAAATCTCAAAGCTGTCTTCTTCCTCGGAGAAATCCTCTGCCCCTGCATCCAATGCTGCCATCATCAGTTCGTCCGCATCTCCTTCATATTCTTCTTTTGCAACGACGATTTGCCCCTTTTTGTCAAACATAAAGGAAACACATCCCGGGGTACCTACATTCCCCTTTCCTTTTGTAAAAGCATTTTTTACATTGGTAGCAGTACGGTTTCTGTTATCAGTAAGCGCTTCTACGATAATTGCAGTACCGTTAGGGCCATATCCTTCATATGTAATATGCTCATAATTAGCAGCATTAGCATCACTATCTGCACGTTTAATATTTCTATCAATTGTATCATTAGGCATATTGTTAGCTTTTGCCTTAGCAATAACATCTCTCAGGCGGCTATTATTAGCCGGGTCTGCACTACCGCCTTCTTTCACTGCAACTGCAAGTTCTTTTCCTATCTTCGTAAATATCTTTCCTTTTGCTGCATCATTTTTTTCTTTCTTATGCTTAATATTGGCAAATTTTGAATGTCCTGACATTTCACATACCTCACTTTATATCTTATCATTATATTTTTACACACTTTATCTATTTTAGCACTTTTACGATAGTTTTTCAATCTTAACTCTTTGGATTGTATTGTTATCTACGAGAAGAATTGTAAATCGATAACCTTCATAATCAATCACACATTGTTCGTCCTCTGCTGGAATTCTTTCAAGCTGATCGATCAGAAATCCGTTTAAGGTCTCATAATCTTCTTTTTCAAACACAATCGGGAGCATATCTTCCAGATCTTCTAACTCTGTCAAACCATTTGCCATATAACTTCCGTCTGGCTGTTTTGTGATCATTTCTTCCTCTTCATCATGTTCATCCAGAATATTTCCCACAATTTCTTCAAGAATATCTTCCATGGTAACAAGTCCAGAGGTTTGTCCATACTCATCCAGAACAATAACTACGTGATTCTTTTCTGCCTGCATTTCCTTAAATAATGTGTCAATGCTTTTTGTCTCCGGAATAAATGTAACTGGTCTTATGTATTCTTTCAGCTCCTTTATAGGCGTCCCTCTCAATTCCTTTCTAAGATAACATGTCATTGCTTCTCTCAAATGAATGATTCCGATAATCTCATCAATGTCTTCCCGAAAAATTGGAAACCTGGAATAATTTTCATCCAGCATAAATTTCAGTGCCTCTTCTAAACATTCGTCGCCATCAATTGCAACAATATTTTTTCGATGGGTCATGATATCTTTTGCATCTTTATCCATATAGCGGAAAATATTACGAATCAGACCTGCGGCCTCACGCTGCATTCCTTCGTCCATTTCATCTTCCAACTGGAATATCTGTCTCATTCTTTGGAATAAACTACCTTGTTCCATATCTCTTTGTTTCATACTCCTTTGCTATGTATGAAGCTCAAAACTCACCTTTAAAGCCTCATCTACTTTGTTCATTATCTCTTTATCTAAATGGCATACCATATCCTTAAGGCGCTGCTTATCAATTGTTCTGATTTGTTCTAACAAAATGACGGAATTCTTTACAATTTGATATTTACTCGCATCAATCTCCACGTGGGTTGGTAATTTTGCCTTATTCATTCGTGAAGTTATGGCCGCACAGATGACAGTCGGGCTATGTCGGTTTCCCACATCATTCTGTATAATCAGAACCGGACGAATCCCCCCTTGTTCAGAGCCTACGACCGGGCTTAAATCTGCATAAAATATATCTCCACGTCTTACCTGCACTCTATTCACACTCCGATTTTCTTAAGATAAAATTAGTATTTCCATCTTTTTCGGATGTATTCTATAGAGTTTTATTTCCTTCATTCTGCAAAATAATCTACTTGTTCTACAACTTCACCGTGACGAATGTATTCTCTCGGGATACGTTTGCTCAGAGCACATACAAATTCATAGTTAAACCTGCCAGACAGGTCACTTAATACTTCTACCGGAAGTTTTTCTGATCCATCTTCACCGATCAGTGTTACCTTATCCCCGAATTGAACATTTGAAATCTCTGTCACATCAACCATAAACTGATCCATGCAGACACGCCCCAGAATTGGTGCTTTTTTCCCTTTGATGAGAACATACCCCTTGTTAGATAAGCTTCTGGGATATCCGTCCCCATATCCTACCGGGATAGTTGCAACTCTGGTACGCTTATCCGTCACAAAAGTTCCACCATAGCTGATTGGTGTCCCAGCCTCAACCCATTTGACATGCGTTACATGACTGATTAATTCCATTGCAGGCTTCAAAGGAACATTTTCTTTAACAACTTCTTCAGACGGATACATTCCATAAGTTGCGATTCCGGCTCTTACCAGATCCATGTTCGTTTCTTCCAGATCAATGATCCCCGCACTATTGGAACAATGATAATAAGTAAATGTAACAGCCTCTTTTGTCAGAGCATCCTTCATCCAACAATACTCTTTCATCTGTTTTCTGGTAAATGACTTATCCGTCTCATCTGCTTTTGCAAAATGTGTAAACATTCCTTCCATAATGAGATTCGGCATCCTGCTAATGTTCGTAATATGCTCTACACTTTCTTGACAGGTTGGAAAACCTAGCCGTGACATTCCTGTGTCCAACTTGATATGAATATAGGCATTCTTTCCCATGCTGACTGCGAGATCTGATACTTCTCTTGCCATCTCCTCTGTATACACAGTCATACGGATTTCATGCTCAATCATTGATCTCCTCTGATCCTGGAAGATACATCCCAGTACGAGAATGGGTTTTGTGATACCTCTGTGGCGAAGGATAACTGCTTCCTCAAGCGTTGCGACTGCATAACCCCAGATGTATTCTTTCGTACTAAGAAGCCTTGCTATCTGAACAGCTCCATGCCCATATCCATCCGTTTTAATAACTGCCAGCATTTTAACACCATCTTGTATATTTGCCTTCATCATCTCAATATTATATTCTATTGCATCAAGATCAATCCTTACACAGACTCTCGTATAATTCTTCACTTTTTACCTCCTCCTGCTCTTTAAATGCATTGGATAGATACTCCGTCAAATTTCTTGCCAAAACACTATAACTTCCTTTATCGATACGGGCATAATCACCTGCTCTTCCATGTAGGTATGCTCCCAAAACAGCGGCTTTCCTACAACTGAGTCCTTGCGCCAAAAGCGCAGCTATTATTCCCGCCAGTACATCTCCAGAACCAGCTTTTGCCATTGCCGAATTACCCGACATATTTACATAGTTTCCTTCAGAAACTGATGCAACAATAGTTCTGGCATCTTTCAGTACACAAGTCCATTGACTTTTTTGAACAAATGAATCCAGTATATCCATCCTATGTTGTTTTAATTCCTCTACACTTATATGTAACAGCCGTGACATCTCTTTCATATGTGGTGTTATCACAAAATCTGTATGATGAATCTTTTGAAGATAAGCGTTATGCTCCGCAATCAGGTTCAAACCATCTGCATCAATCAGACAAGGTACTTTCACATGCTCAAGAGTTGCCTTCAATATTCTCCTGGAACGCTCACTGATTCCAATTCCAGATCCAATACAAACTGCATCTGCCCATGTTAAAAGATTTAACAACTCAGTCTTATCAAAAATGTCATAAGTTGTAATAATTGCTTCCGGAAGGAGCTGCTGTAAAATAATCCTATTTTCTTCCGGTGTATAGATCTGTACCAGTCCTGCTCCAGACATATATGCCGCTTTTGCATTCAGATAAGCCGCTCCAGACATACCTTTACTTCCTGCAATTACAAGTAACTTCCCATATGTCCCTTTATTCGAATTTTCTTTTCTGGCTGGCAGAAATTTACAATATTCCTTCTTCTCATAAGTATATGCCGTTTTTTCGGTAGCAATTATTTTTTCCGTATGGATTCCGATATCAGCTACAATCACTTTACCAGAATATTCCTTTCCGGGATAGATTGCAAGTCCCAGCTTTTCTATTTGAAAAGTCACCGTAATATCTGCACGGAAAGCAATTCCAAGGACACTTCCATGATTCGCAGATATTCCAGATGGCATATCTACAGCAAATTTTACAGCCTTTGCTTCATTCATCTTCTGAATAATCTGAAAATATTTTCCTATAATCTCACGGCTAAGTCCAACACCGAACATCGCATCTATTATGATACTATATTCATCTTCTTTGTACTCTTTGAATATCTCAACACCTGTTTCCCTTAATTTACTCATCTGCTGTTTTGTTTCATCCGTACGATGAGATTCATTTCCTACAAAACAAACTGTCACAGGATATCCTTTTTCCTTTAAAAGTCTCGCTATCGCAAATCCATCACCACCATTATTCCCTGAACCACATACGATACACGCTTTGGACAGATCAAGCTTTTCCGCCTCCATAGTCTCTACACATCTCTTTGCAGCACGCTCCATTAACTCCATAGACGGAATTCCCAGTTCCTGTATTGTATATTGATCCGCCTTTTTCATTTGATTTCCATTAAGCAGATATCGCATAATCTCACCTTCCAAGTTCATTTTATAATATAAAAGGACGTGTAAAAACCAGCCCGTCTGCGCATGCCAGTCATTACACGTCTTTGCTTTTATTTCTTATGTTCTTCGTTATATCGGCTAATATTGTATGATAACTGCATTAAGCTTTCAGACAAGTGTACATTCTCAACAATAATATGATCCGGCAGATTCAAATCTGTATGGGCAAAATTCCAAATTGCACGAACACCATTGTCTACCAGCATATTAGCCACTTCAATTGCCTTATCCTTTGGAATAGTCAAAACTGCAATCTCAACATCATTTTGTTGGACAAATGTCTTTAACTCATCCATCATACGAATCGGCACGCCCCTGATTGAAACACCCACCAATCTTGGGTTGACATCAAAAATTCCTTTTAATACAAATCCTCTCTTCTCAAAAGCTGCATAATTAGCAAGAGCCTGCCCCAAATTACCAGCTCCTATAATAATCATATTATGCGCCTCTTCCAAGCCAAGAATCTTACCAATCTCTGTATACAAATATTTAACGTTATAACCATAGCCCTGCTGACCGAACCCACCAAAATTGTTAAGATCCTGACGAATCTGAGATGCAGTCACTTTCATACGCTTACTCAAATCGTTAGACGAGATACGCTCCACTCCATTTTCAAGTAGCTCTCCTAAGTATCGATAGTATCGTGGCAATCTACGGATGACCGCCTGGGAAATCTCTCTCTCTTCCAATAGTCTCACCTTCCATTTCATTCTAAGAAATATTATATAGAATTGTGTGAACAAAGTCAAACTTTTAGTTGTATTTTGTCCTATTTTCGCTATAATGAAAACGAGTGAATAAGGAGGATATGAAAATAATATGATATTAGCATGTCACGGAATCAGTAAATCTTTCGGCGAAAAAGTGATTATCGCTGACGGTTCTTTTCATATAGAAGATCACGAAAAAGCAGCTCTTGTTGGTCCCAATGGAGCGGGAAAATCAACGCTTTTTAAAATGATTGTAGGCGAGCTTCCTTCTGACCGCGGAGAAGTAATTTTAACCAAAGGCAAAACCTTGGGATATCTTGCACAGCATCAGGCCATGCAAAGTGGAAGCACTATCTATGAAGAAGTGAAACTTGCCAAATCTGATATCATCGAAATGGAAACACAGATCCGTTCCATCGAATTAGAATTAAAACATTTAGAAGGTGATGCATTGACATCACGCCTTGAAACATATAATCGTCTGACAGCTTCTTTTGAACGCCAGAATGGTTATGCATATGAAAGTGAGATTAACGGGGTATTAAAAGGTCTTGGTTTTACAGAAAATGATTTTTCTAAACCCGTAGATACCCTTTCTGGGGGTCAGAAAACCCGCGTCTCTCTTGGTAAATTATTGCTCACCAAGCCAGATATCTTGCTTTTGGACGAGCCTACTAACCACTTGGATCTAAACTCCATAGCTTGGTTAGAAACTTATCTTCTGAATTATCCAGGAGCCGTTCTGATCGTATCTCATGACCGTTACTTTTTGAACAAAGTAGTGACTAAGGTTTTAGAAATCGAATCTGGAAAATTGATGACTTATAATGGAAATTACAGTGATTATGCTGCCAAAAAGCAGCAGCTTCGTGATGCTCAGATAAAAGAATATTTAAATCAGCAGCAAGAAATAAAGCATCAGGAAGCCGTAATTGAAAAGCTTCGTTCTTTTAATCGTGAGAAATCTATCAAACGTGCAGAAAGCCGTGAAAAGATGTTGGAAAAGATCCGTCCTGTAGAGAAACCCTTGGAAGCAAATAATGAGATTCACTTAACATTAGAGCCTTCTTGTGTCAGCGGTAACGATGTTCTGTCTGTTGAACATCTAAGTAAATCATTTCCAAATCAAGTTCTGTTTCAAGCTATAAGTTTTGACATTAAACGCGGGGAACATGTTGCAATCATCGGTGACAATGGAACGGGGAAAACAACACTTTTAAAAATCTTAAATCAGGTAATATCAGCAGATTCCGGTACATTTACATTGGGAACTAATGTAGCGATCGGATACTATGATCAGGAACACCATGTACTACATATGGACAAAACCATTTTTGACGAAATTTCAGATGATTATCCGGATTTGACTAACACGAAGATCAGAAATATGCTGGCCGCTTTTTTATTTACTGGGGATGATGTGTTTAAACGGATCGGTGACCTAAGCGGTGGAGAACGTGGCAGAGTATCTTTAGCGAAGCTGATGCTTTCGAAGGCTAATTTTCTGATTCTTGACGAACCAACAAACCACTTGGATATTCCATCAAAAGAAATTCTGGAAAAAGCATTGAACAACTATACCGGAACTATCTTATATGTTTCACACGATCGTTATTTTATCAATCAAACAGCAACAAGGATCCTTGATCTGGTGAATCAGACTTTTGTAAATTATATAGGGAATTATGACTATTATCTTGAAAAAAAAGACGAGCTAACAACCATTTATGCTGGTGCCCCGTCTTCTGTTTATATTCCAGGAACTGCAAATTCTGCTATATCTTCTGGCAAAGACTCTGTTGCAGCAAATGTGTCAGATTCTAAGCTCGACTGGAAGGAACAAAAAGAAGCACAGGCTCGCGAGCGAAAACGAAAAAACGAACTGAAGAAAACCGAAGAACGCATCACTACTCTTGAAGAGCGAGATGCTAAGATTGACGAAATGATGTTGCAGGAAGATATTTTTACAAGTTCCATTAAATGTCAGGAATTAGCCAATGAAAAGGCAACTATTGCGGAAGAACTTGAAGAGCTGTATATAAAATGGGAAGAGCTGGCTGAATAGCTATAGCTCTTCCTTTTTCAGTAATTTCCATGGACGTTCTTTTCCAAGCCATCCCATTTCTTTCCAATAATTATCATCCACCGGACTCATTCCTTTTTTATGAAAGCTTCTCATAATATAGAACAGAGCACGAGTCTTGATTCCTGGATTCACTCCATCTGGATCTTTGGAAATCTTTAATACAAGCTTACTCAAATCTCTGTCAATCCGCTCTTTCTTATCTGCACTGACACCATCCCAACCAAGCGATGCCACCGACATTCCGTAGGTATACACTCTAGCGGCACCCCAGAACTGGAGACTAATCTTCATATCCTTAAGCGTAGATCTCACGCCGCCTCCCGCGGCAGTTGCAATACACACTGCCTGTTTTCGAAACATAGAAGCTCCCGGTCTGTGAACCATAAAACGATATCCATAATGATCCAACATAGATTTCATCGCTCCCGTTACATGCATGACATGAACCGGTGAAGTCAGTATCAACAGGTTAGCTTTATCAATCAAGCCAGTCAACCGCTTCATGTACATTAGATAATCAAAACATTTTGTCTCATCTTCCATAATACATCTTCCACAGCCTCTGCAAAACTCAGGCATATCCTTCGGTAGAAATAGTTCAATTACCTGATCCTCCTTTGTAGCAATCTTATCAATCAACATTTTTCCCACATGATAAGTAGAACCCTTTCGCATAGTTCCATTAATCATCAATATATTCATCTTCTATACTTCCCCCATTCATATAATCTACATCTGATGTCTAACAATCGTATATTCATCGCCATAACTATAATATGGACAATCGTAATATGTATTGGTCACAAATCGATACAATTCATCCTCATCTAATGCCATCTGACAAGTGCAACATTCATAGTCCTCATCATATTCATAATGAGCACATGATTCACAATTACTCTTCACGATACACAACTCCTTCCTGGGAACAAGTATAACATATTTTTCATTTGGGTACACCCTAAATGTAAAAAGGGGACGTAGTAAAAGTTAATTTTACTACGTCCCCTTTTTTACTTTAACTACTACAATTTCTCAGCAATTGCTTTTATAAAATCTTCACTATTCAACACGGTTGGATTCTCTAAAGTTGTAATTAAAGCAAGATCTTTAGTCATCTTTCCTTCCTCAATTGTGTCGATCGTTGCTTTTTCAAGCTTATCTGCAAAATCCATCAATTCCTGATTGCCATCTAATTCGCCACGTTTTCTCAACGCTCCGGTCCATGCAAATATAGTGGCAACTGAATTGGTTGATGTTTCTTCTCCTTTTAAGTGTTTATAATAATGACGCTGTACTGTTCCATGTGCGGCTTCATATTCATAATAACCTTCTGGAGATACCAGTACAGAGGTCATCATAGCCAATGAACCGAATGCGGAAGAAACCATATCACTCATTACATCTCCGTCATAGTTCTTACATGCCCAGATATATCCGCCTTCTGATTTCATAACGCGGGCAACTGCATCATCGATCAACGTATAGAAATATACGATACCAGCTTTTTCAAATTTTTCTGCATATTCTGCATCATAGATTTCCTGGAAAATATCTTTGAATGTATGATCATATTTTTTAGAAATCGTATCTTTCGTCGCAAACCACAGATCCTGCTTGGTATCCAGAGCATAATTGAAGCAGCTTCTTGCAAAACTTTCAATGGATCCGCACAGATTGTGCATTCCCTGTGCAACACCTGGTCCTGCATAATTATGTACCAGTTCTCTCGTTTCTGTTCCATCTTCGGCAGTATAAACCAGTTCTACTTTTCCAGGTCCCGGAATCTTCATCTCCGTATTCTTATAAACGTCACCATAAGCATGTCTCGCTATTGTAATTGGTTTCTTCCAATTCTTCACACAAGGTTCTATTCCCTTTACCACAATTGGAGCGCGAAATACTGTTCCGTCAAGAATAGCACGGATTGTTCCATTCGGGCTCTTCCACATTTCTTTTAGATTATATTCTGTCATACGTGCGGCATTTGGTGTGATTGTTGCACATTTCACTGCTACTTTATATTTTTTAGTAGCATTTGCAGAATCGATGGTTACCTGGTCATTGGTCTCATTTCTGTGTTCCAGTCCAAGATCATAATACTCCGTGTTCAGTTCAATAAATGGTTCCAGAAGATTCTCTTTGATCATCTTCCACAAGATTCTTGTCATCTCATCTCCATCCATCTCTACAATTGGTGTTGTCATCTTAATCTTTGCCATCTTGCTTCTCTCCTTTTTGATTTACTTCTCCATATGGAGATTCTCCATAACATTCATGATATGCTGATTCGCAAGCATTTCAGCCTGATCAGCGTCTTTATTCTTAATTGCCTCAAGAATACCTTTATGTTCCTCGATTGATTTCTGTGCTCTGTCCTTGGCACCTACCGACAAAGTACGTGCCATCTTCACATATTTGTGAAAATCAGATAATACATGTTCTAGTATACGACTGTTGGATGCCTCATACAAGACTTTATGAAATTTACCATCCAATTCAGATACCTGTGCCGCTTTTCCTTCACTCTTTTTTTGCAAATGAAACTCTGACAATAGAATAATCTCCTCTAATTCTTCTATCTGTTCATCGGAAATATTATCTGTCGCCCATCTTGCACATAAGCCTTCCAAAAGAGATCTTATTTTATAAATATCATGTACATCTTTTTGAGTAATACCTTTTACATAAGCTCCCTTATTAGGAATGATCGTCACCAGCCCCTCTAGCTCCAACTGTCTAAGCGCCTCCCTAACTGGCGTTCTGCTGACTCCCATTTCTTCTCCAATGGAAATCTCTCTTAATTCATCATCATCTTTATATACTCCAGAGAGAATATCTTCACGGAGTTTTTGAAATACCTTTCCTCTAAGAGAACGGTCTTGATATTCTTCCATGTTCTGCTCCTTCTTCGATTCTATTTCTCCTGGACAAGGCTGACTCCAAGCTGTTTACATGCATCATCAATAACAACAAGCAATTCATTATCTGTCAGTACCGTAACACGGCCTTCCTCATACTCTTTATCTACCCATGCCTTCACCATTATTACTAATTCTGAATTTTTATCTACTTGTTTTTCTTCAGGCAGATGAAAGTACGTATTGATCCAATGCGCAATCCCAGCAAGACCAGATGTATTGGATACTGCAACCAACGGTGGTCGTTTGAGGAATTTATCTGTATCAAATATATTATAAATCTCTTCATTTTTTAATAGTCCATCTGCATGAATACCCGCTCTGGTAACATTAAAATTCTTTCCTACAAATGGTGTCCTTGACGGCAGCTGATATCCTATCTCTTTCTCGTAATAGTCTGCAAGATCTGTAATTACCGTTGTATCCATACCATCCAATGTTCCTCTTAACTGTGCATATTCAAATACCATAGCTTCCAAAGGTGTATTGCCAGTACGTTCTCCAATGCCAAAAAGAGAACAGTTTACACCGCTTGCACCATATAACCATGCAGTTGTAGAGTTACTGACTGCTTTATAAAAATCATTGTGACCATGGAACTCAATTAATTCGCTTGGCACACCCGCATGAACACGAAGTCCATAGATAATTCCAGGAATAGATCTTGGAATCACAGCTCCTGGATAGTTTACTCCATATCCCATCGTATCACAGACACGAATCTTCACTGGAATCTTATATTCATCCATTAATTTCATAAGTTCCAGACAAAATGGAATAACGAAACCATAGATATCAGAACGCGTAATATCTTCCAGATGGCATCTCGGGCTCACTCCAGTTTCCAGACATTCACGGATCACTGATAAGTAATGATTCATACACTCTCTTCTTGTCATCTTTAATTTATAAAAGATATGATAATCAGAACAGCTTACTAGAATTCCAGTTTCTTTCATTCCAATCTCTTTTACCAGTTCAAAATCCTTTTTACTTGCGCGGATCCAACTAGTCACTTCCGGAAACTTATATCCTTTTTCCATACACCTATATACTGCATCCCGATCCTTCTTGCTATACAAAAAGAATTCACTCTGGCGAATCTTTCCCTTCGGTCCACCTAGTTTATGAAAATAGTCATAGAGTGTCACAATCTGTTCTGTGCTATATGGCGCGCGAGACTGCTGACCATCACGAAATGTAGTGTCTGTAATCCAGATTTCATCCGGCATACTATGGGGTACAATACGATCGTTAAATGCAATCTTCGGAATCTCATCATAATGAAATAGATTCCGGAATACATTCGGTGTATCAACATCGACCAGAGGATACATATGCTCCTCCAATTGAAGCAAATTCGAATGCTTGTCCAAATAAACTTTTCTATTTTCCATAATACACACTCCTTAAAATGACATTACCAAAACAAAGCATTATTTTATATCTTAATGTGTATAATTGTATACAATTATACATTTTGTGTCAAGAGGAATTTTTCTCTCTTCATACAAAAAGAGACAGAAAATTCTAACAAATTTTCTGTCTCTTTAATGTTGTGAATTCTCATCTCATTTTAGTACAGCTTTGCTCCAATCTCTCTTGGACGGAATCCTTCATCTTCAAGTGCCATCAGTATATCATGTTTATGTTCTGTTCCGAACGCCTCCATAGTGATACGAAGTTCTACTGCCGCATTTCGGTTGGTACTTACAAACTGATTATGTTCCAACTTGATAACATTTCCCTGTGCATTGGCGATGGTTGCAGCAACTCGTACCAATTCACCTGGTTTATCCGGAAGAAGTACGGATACAGAGAAGATTCTGTCTCGTTGTATCAAACCATGCTGTACAATAGAAGACATGGTGATTACATCCATATTTCCACCACTTAAGATTGCAACTGCCTTTTTACCTTTCAAATCAAGCTGACGCAGAGCTGCGACTGTCAGCAGACCCGAATTCTCTACTATCATCTTATGGTTCTCTACCATATCCAAAAATACGGCAATCAATTCATCATCAGCAACCGTCAAGACACTGTCGATATTCTCTTTTGCATACGGAAAAATCTTTTCTCCAACACGCTTTACAGCGGTACCGTCTGCAATTGTATTAGCACTATCTAGGGTAACAGGCTCTCCTGCTTCCAGAGCCGCTGTCATGCTTGCTGCGGCAGCAGGTTCTACACCAATTACCTTAATCTTAGGATTCAGCATTTTCGCAAGCGTTGATACACCTGTCACCAGACCGCCGCCGCCAACCGGCACCAGAATATAATCAACTGTAGGTAATTCCTGAACAATCTCCATCGCAATCGTACCCTGACCTGTTGCGATTGCCAGATCATCAAATGGATGTACAAACGTATAGCCATTTTCTTCTGCAAGTTTCAATGCATATTCGCAAGCATCATCATAGACATCCCCATGTAAGATCACTTCTGCTCCATAGCTTTTCGTTCGATTTACTTTGATAAGCGGAGTGACCGTTGGCATTACAATCGTTGCTTTGCAGCCAAACTTCTGAGCAGCGTACGCAACTCCCTGTGCATGATTTCCTGCAGACGCAGTAATCAATCCTTTTTCACGCGCTTCTTCTGTCATCGTGCTAATCTTATAATATGCCCCCCTTACTTTATATGCACCTGTATACTGCATATTTTCCGGTTTCAAATAAATCTTTCCGCCAGTCTGCTGACTAAGGTATTCACTATATACCAATTTTGTCGGATTTGTAACCTTTTTTACAAGTTCACTGGCTTCTTCAAATTTTTCTAATGTAAGCATTGAATATTTCTCCTCTCTTATTCTGCTGTAAATAAAGCGTTTACAAAAGTATCTGCGTCAAATTTCTGAAGATCATCTATAGTCTCCCCTACGCCAATATATTTGACTGGAATCCCAAGTTCAGCCTGTATTGCCACAGCGATACCCCCTTTGGCAGTTCCGTCCATTTTTGTCAAAATGATTCCTGTGATGTCTGCTACTTCATTAAATTCTTTTGCCTGCTGCAATGCATTCTGACCTGTTGTAGCATCTAGAACGACCAATGTTTCCCGAAATGCTTCTGGATACTCACGATCAATAATTCGATTCATTTTCTTTAATTCTTCCATCAAGTTCTTCTTATTGTGGAGTCTTCCGGCAGTGTCACATAACAGCACATCCGCATGTCTGGCCTTAGCAGCCGCAACCGCATCATATACAACCGACGCAGGATCAGAACCTTCCTGTCCACCGATCAGATCTGCCTGTGCCCGGTTTGCCCATTCTTTTAACTGCTCCCCCGCTGCAGCTCGAAACGTATCCGCAGCAGCCAATATAACTTTCTTATTTTGTGCCCGGAGTTTACCGGCTAATTTTCCAATTGTTGTAGTCTTTCCGACACCATTGACTCCGATTACCATAACAACCGACGTCTTTTCCTCGAACTCATAAGCAGTTTCACCTACATCCATCTGTTCTTTGATACTGTCAATCAATATCTGTCTGCATTGTGAAGGTTCTTTGATATGCTGCTCTTTTACTTTGGTTTTCAAATCATCCAGAATATCATAAGTAGCCTGAACACCAAGATCTCCCATGATTAGAACTTCTTCCAGCTCTTCATAGAACTCATCATCTATATGAGAAAATCCATTAAAAATACTGTCCATCCCAGATACAATATTATCCCTCGTCTTACTGAGACCTGAGACCAGACGTTTAAAAAAACCTATATTTTCCTTATTCTCTTCTGTCATATTGTCCTCCTATTGCTCCAACTCATCTTCTAACAAACTTACAGATACAAGTGTAGATACACCTTTTTCCTGCATAGTAATACCATACAGTCTGTCGGCAGCAGTCATTGTTCCCCTTCGGTGTGTAATTACAATGAACTGTGTATGTTTCGTTAATTTATGCAAATATTGCGCAAACCTTACAACATTGTTATCATCCAATGCCGCCTCAATCTCATCCAACAGACAGAATGGGGATGGTTTTAAATTTTGAATAGCAAATAATAGCGCAATAGCCGTCAAAGCTTTCTCGCCGCCGGATAATTGCATCATATTCTGCAATTTCTTTCCTGGCGGCTGAGCAATGATTCGAATACCCGCTTCCAGAATATCTTCATCTTCCATCAGCTCCAATGTACCTTTTCCACCGCCAAACAACTCTTTAAATACTGTATCAAATTCCTTGGCTATCAAGGCAAACTGCTCCTGAAACTGTTTACGCATCGCAGTATCAAGTTCTTCAATAATCTGTTCCAGCGTTGCTTCTGCCTCCACCAGATCATCATGCTGTCCTTTTAAGAAATCATATCGTTCGGATACACTCTTATATTCTTCTATCGCGTTAACATTCACATTTCCAAGTGCACGGATCTCACTTTTTAATTCCTGTATCCTCTTTTTCATCTTTGCAAGATCCGTCAGATTTTTGTCTCTTAACTCTCTTGCATGGTTAAACGTAATCTCATATTCTTCCCACATATAATTCATCTGTTTGTCAGAGGATGCCTCATAATTCTCTCTCTGACTCTCCAGACGGAATATTTCTTTATCAAGACTTGACATATGCTTGGACAGATCTTCTCGTTTTTGCAGGAATGCTTTGTGTTTTTGGTTTAATTCTTCACGTTCTTTTTTGAATTTTTCTATTTCATTCTGAATCTCTTTAAATAAATCTTTTGAATTCTCTATAGTCTGTCGCAGTTCTGTGATCTGCTCCTCTTTTTCTTCGATTTCCTTTGAAGTACCACCTTTACTCTTCTCCAATTCTTTTAATTCATTCTGAAATTTGCCGATTTCTTCTTGAATACGATTTACATTCTCTATCACGAATGTAAATTTTTGTTCCAGACTGGCATATGCAAGATGAATCTCTTCTGTTCTTTTTAACTTCAAAGTCTCTTCTTCATGTTCTTTATCAAGAACTTTCTGTTCTTTTTCAATTCGTTCTGTCAGATCCTTTTCAAGTGTTTCTGATGTATCTAACTCAACATTGATGGATTCCTGATTATCAATAATGTCTGTAATCTGTACATCCAGCCTTTCTGACTCTATTCTAGTCTGCTCAGAAATCTCATTTGCATTTTTCATTCTAGATGCTGCCTGATCGGCATTCATTTTTGCCGTGTTCTGAATGACGTATGCTTTCTGGAGTTTGTTACTGATCTCATCCAGTTTCTCATAATAACCGGCACGCTCTTTTCGCAAGGCTTCGGAAGACGCTTCCATCTCATCCATCTCTTGCTTCAGTTTCTTAACTGTTTTTTCAAACTCCTCTATTTCACGTCGCCTGCTTAACAGATTACTGGAATTTTTAAAAGCTCCACCAGTCATGGAACCTCCAGGATTAATCAATTCTCCCTCTAACGTTACAATGCGTATAGATTGTTTGTACTTTTTTGCAATTGCAATTCCATGATCAATATGGTCAACAACAAGCGTCCTTCCAAGCAAATAATCTGCTAATGTTTTATATTGGCTTTCCACCTTTACAAGGGTGTTCGCAGTACCGATAACGCCTTGTTCGTGTAAGGCTTCCGGCTTAGTAATTCCTGAATAGGCATGGATTGTAGTCAACGGAAGAAATGTTGCACGTCCAAACTTGTTCTTTTTCAAGAACTGAATCATCTTTTTGGCTGTTTCTTCATCTGAAGTTACAATATTCTGAATATTCCCTCCAAGGGCTGTCTCAATGGCAATCTCATAATTTTTGTCCACTTTGATCAGATCAGCAACAACACCTAACAATCCTTTTTCTCTGTCCCTATTGTCCATTACTTTGCGAATACTATTGCCATACCCATCATAACGCTCAGTAATATTTTTTAAAGATTCCAATCTGGATTGCTCTCTGTGAAATGCTGTCTGTCCGATACGGAATTGCTCCGTCTGCTTTGCCAGTCGTTTCTGAAGTTCTTCAATTTTCGTCTCATACTGACTGCTCTCTTCAGACAGCTCAATAATCTTAGAAGATACTTCTTTTAATTCATTCTGATAGCCTTCTAGTTTTTTGCCCTGCTCCTGGATCTCCGTTTCAGATTCCTGAATCTGACGATCCATTCCAGCCTTTCTGACATGAATCTGCTCAAGCATGGTATCGTACTTTTGAATCTTTGCCTTAGTAGATGCCCTGCTATTCAGTAATTCCATGATATCATTTTTATTTTTATCTACAGAAGCAGTGATTTCTGCAATCCTGGATTGAACATCAATCAGCTCTTTTTTGGCCTGTTCTTCAAGATTCATCTGTTCATCCATCTGTTTCTGGATTGCTTCCTGTTCTGACTTTAATTCTTGAAGTTGACCCTCACGGACATTTATTTCTGAATCGATAGTTCTTGCACGCTGATCGTAATGTGCATCATTCATATGCATACTTCGAATCTGCTCTTTGAGCAATTCTATCTGATTCTGAAGCTGCTGTTTCAACATAGTAGTCTCATTGAGCTGACTTTTCGCTTTTTCAATCGATGCATCAATGCCATCAACTTGTTCTTCCACAGATTCATATTCTGTTTTCATGGCATCATATTGACTGCTCGCTTCTCCAAGTTCTTCTCTGGTCACGTCAAGCTTTTCATCAATTCCCTGAATCTGTTCCTGTAGTCTCTCAGTCTCAAGTAAGAACATATTAATATCATACGTTTTCAACTGTTCTTTCTTTTTTAAGTATTCTTTTGCCGTCTCTGCCTGTCTCTCCAGAGGTCCGACCTGCTTCTCAAGCTCTGCTAAAATATCATTTACCCGCAAAAGATTCTGCCGTTCTTCTTCCAACTTTTTGACGGACATGTTTTTTCGGCGTTTGAATTTTACAATTCCAGCTGCTTCATCGAATAATTCTCTTCGTTCCTCTGGCTTACCGCTTAGGATTTTGTCAATCTGTCCCTGACCAATAATAGAATAACCTTCTTTTCCAATTCCAGTATCATAGAATAACTCATTGACATCTTTTAGACGACAGGCGCTCCCATTGATTAAATATTCACTTTCTCCAGAACGATATAGTTTTCTGGCGACCGTTACTTCTTCATAATCAATCGGGAGCTGATGATCTGAATTATCCAGTGTAATTGCAACAGAAGCATAACTTAAAGGCTTCCGATTCTCCGTACCGGAGAAAATAACATCTTGCATACTTCCGCCGCGCAATTGTTTTACACGCTGTTCTCCAAGCACCCATCGCACGGCATCCGCAACATTACTCTTACCGCTTCCGTTCGGTCCTACAATGCCTGTAATCCCGTTATGGAAGTCAAATTTAATCTTGTGTGCAAATGATTTAAACCCTTGCACTTCTATGCTCTTTAAATACATGCTACACCTACTTTATATTCATCTTGTGCAGCTTCAAAATACTCTGGTAAGCTGCGTCTTGCTCTGCCGCTTTTTTGGTACGGCCCGTACCAAGGCCATAGACCTTTTCTCCAATAGAGACGGCCACATGAAACGATTTATCGTGATCAGGACCTTCTTCTCCAATCAGTCTATAGGAAATGACCTCTTTAAAATTGGCCTGTACAATTTCCTGCAGGATAGTCTTGCTATCATAAAAGAGCTTTTTATTCTCAAGATCTTTCAAGATAAATCGCTGAATAAACTCTTTTGCATTAGCAAAACCACCATCAATATAGATTGCTCCAATCAGTGCTTCCATTGCATCTGAGGTGATAGATTCTCTTTTACGTCCTCCAGTAGCTTCCTCTCCTTTGCCAAGCAGAAGGTAATCACCTAGCTTCAAATCTCTGGCACAAAAAGCCAGAGCCGGCTCGCATACCATACTGGCTCTTGTCTTTGTAAGTTCACCTTCCGGCATCTTCCCATGTTCATAAAACAAAAATTCACTAGACACCAATTCCAATACAGCATCTCCTAAAAACTCCAGACGCTCATTACATTCATATTTTGGCAGATGCATTTCATTTGCATAAGAACTATGAATCATCGCTTTTTTTAATAAATGAAAATCTTTAAATTTATATCCGATTTTATTTTCTAATATTCTTAAATCCAGTCCCATAATATGCCTCACATAAGAAAAAGCCCTACTGGGCTTTTTCTTTTCTATATTCCCTAGTTATTTGTTGCATTTTTGATCTGTTCTACAGCATCTCCTACTGTAACGATCTTCTCAGCATCATCATTATCAATTTCAATATCAAATGTCTCTTCTATCCCCATAATAATCTGAAAAATATCAAGAGAATCTGCTCCCAAGTCATCTACAAATGTAGTATCCATCGTAATCTCGTCTGCATTAATATTCAATACATCAGCAATAATTTCCTTAATTTTTTCGAATTCCATTTTGTTTCTCCTTTTCTCCTACTTATTGTTCTCTCTATTCAGCGGATATCACATCCGTTTGAATACACTCTTTGATTTTTTCATTAATTTTCTGATTCTTAAAGGTTACACACTGAATCAATGTATTGCTCACTTCTTTTGCTTTTGCACTTCCGTGTGTTTTCACTACAAGACCATTCAATCCAAGAAGTGGCGCTCCACCGTACTCACTGGCATCAAATTCCTTCAACGTTGCTTTCAATGCCGGTTTTACAAGAAGTGCACCAATTTTACTGCGAAGGGTACTCATCATACCTTCCTTGATCTTTCCAACCAGTGTAGATGCAAGTCCTTCTGTCAATTTCAAAATTACATTCCCAGTAAATGCCTCACAGACAATCACATCTGCCTGTCCATGTGGAATTTCTCTGGCCTCAATGCTTCCTGTGAAATTGATTCCTTTTGTCTCTTTCAGCAATGGAAATGTCTCTTTTACCAATGCATTTCCCTTTTCTTCCTCTGCTCCAATATTTACAATCGCTACCTTAGGATTTTTTATTCCTACAATATGCTCCATATATATGGAACCCATCTTGGCAAACTGAATCAGATGCGATGGTCTGGCATCCACATTCGCTCCGCAGTCAATCAAAAGACTGACTCCCTTTTCTGTTGGAATTAATGGTGCAAGCGGTGGTCTCTCAACTCCTTTAAGCCTTCCTACAATCGTCTGACCGCCAACAAGAATGGCTCCAGAACTTCCTGCAGACACAAAAGCATCTGCCTCTCCTTTCTTCACCATCTTCATACCAACTACGATTGACGAATCCTTCTTCCGACGAATCGCATTGACAGGCGGTTCTGCGGTCTCAATCACTTCTGTGGCATTCACTACCTCTATCTGCTCTTTCTTATAATTGTAAGATGAAAGCTCTGAAGTAATCTCCTCTTCTCGACCAACCAGAATCACTTTCAGGCCAGCTTCTTTTGAGACAGCTTCAACAGCACCTTTAACCATCTCTTTTGGTGCATTGTCACCGCCCATGGCGTCCAATACTACTTTTGTAATTTCTGACATAATTTTTCCTCCTAGCCTACTAGATTTCATTCTACTAAACATTGTTATAAAAATCAATGATTTCTACATAAAAAATAAGACTTACCAACCACTAGTAAGTCTTACCTTTCAACATCATTCTAAATTAGTCCTGAGGAATAATTTCTTTTTTGTTGTATGAGCCACAAGCCTTGCACACTCTGTGAGGCATCATTAACTCGCCACACTTGCTGCATTTAACCAGGTTTGGAGCGCTCATTTTCCAATTAGCTCTTCTTTTATCTCTTCTTGCTTTAGAAGATTTGTTCTTTGGACAAATTGACATGGGTTACACCTCCTTAAAATTCTTAAACACATCGCGGATAACTGACATTCTAGGGTCAAGACTTGTATCTTCACAACTACAAGTTCCCTGATTCAGGTTTTGACCACATACGTTGCAAATTCCTTTACAGTCTTCGCTACACAGAATCTTCGTCGGCCACCCTATTAGTACCTCGTTGTAGATCAGTTTATCTACATCGAGAGCATATCCGTCAATATAATTTGATTCATCGAATTCATCTGAATCCATCTTCTCTTCTTCAGAAACTCCTGCTTCAACCTTTTTTGTAAAATCAAGATGAAATTCTGTCGGAACAGGCTCCAGGCAACGATCACAAGGTATCTCTATCACAAGTCCGCATGTCCCGTGAATCTCGATCTGTCTATCTTTTACATAATCAATCGTAATATAGACATCCTCTTTTGATAAAACCGGAAACGTACCGAGTTTTGATTGAAATACTTCTAATGTACATGGAACTGTTTCATCCAAGGATTTATGTGGTTCAGACAAAACATTGGATAGGTCAATTAACATATAGTCACCCCTATTCATACCTATATTATTATATCACGTAAAAGGTTTTTGTCAACAAATATTTGTTGATTTTGCTTAAAACCTTTCAAATTTTTCGAACTGTTCCAGAAATTCGACGTTTTCTGATACATCAGTATGATGAAACCCTCCCACAAAACTGCAGGAGGGTATTCCTAAAACCATATCATATTCTTATATCTTGTTTATACTAATGCTACCGTCTCACGAGCAATCGCAAGCTCTTCATTGGTAGGAATTACAAGAACTTTTACCTTAGAATCTGGAGTTGAGATTGCAATCTCCTCACCACGTTTGCCATTTGCTTCTTCATCAAGTGTAATTCCAAGATATCCAAGATACTTGATAACATCTGCACGCATGGATCCAGAATTCTCTCCGATACCTGCAGTAAATGCAATGACATCTACACCATTCATTGCTGCAACATAACTTCCAACATATTTTGCAACACGATATGCAAATACTTCTAATGCAATTTTAGCAGGTTTATTTCCTTCACTTGCAGCAGCGTCCAGATCACGGAAATCGCTGGAAAGATTATTGGAAAGACCATATACACCAGACTTCTTATTCAGCATTGTCATAAGACCAGCAATGTCAAGATCTTCCTTCTTAGCAATGAATTCAAGGATTGCCGGATCAATATCACCGGAACGCGTACCCATTACCAGACCTTCCAAAGGAGTAAGCCCCATAGAAGTATCCACGGATTTTCCGTTTTCTACTGCACAAATGCTGGCTCCATTTCCAAGGTGACATACAATTGTCTTTACCTGATCATATGGTTTGCCAACTAATTCAGCTGCTCTCTTAGATACAAAACTGTGGCTTGTACCATGGAAACCATATCTTCTTACTTTGTATTTATCATAATACTCATATGGAAGTCCATACATGTATGCTTTCTCCGGCATTGTCTGATGGAATGCAGTATCAAATACAGCAACCATCGGAGTACCTGGCATTAATTCCTGACATGCATTGATTCCGATCAGGTTTGCCGGATTGTGAAGTGGTGCAAGATCATTACACTCTTCAATTGCTTTCTTTACTTCATCTGTAATCACAACTGAACTTGCAAATTTTTCCCCACCATGTACCACACGATGTCCAACTGCACCAATCTCATCCAAGCTCTTAACAACTCCTGTCTCTGGATCAGTTAAAGCATCAATTACAAACTGAATTGCTTCTGTATGTGTTGGCATTGCTTTGTCGGATTTCACCTTTTCTCCGCCTGCCGGCTGATAAGTAAGGCTTCCGTCGATTCCGATTCTCTCACAGAGTCCTTTTGCCAGAACTTCTTCAGATTCAGAATTAATCAATTGGAATTTTAAGGATGAACTACCACAGTTAATAACTAATACATTCATAAATACATACCTCTCTTTGATAATTTATAATATCTCACTAAATAATTAGTCTTCTGCCATACACTGTACAGCTGTGATTGCTACTACACCTTCGATATCTTTCGCACTGCATCCACGGGATAAGTCATTGACCGGTGCTGCGATACCTTGTGTAAGTGGTCCGTAAGCTTCTGCTTTTCCAAGTCTCTGTGCAAGCTTGTATCCAATGTTACCAGCATCAAGATCTGGGAATACTAATACATTAGCCTTACCTGCCACCGGGCTACCTGGTGCTTTAGAAGCTCCTACTTCTGGTACAATAGCCGCATCCAGCTGGAATTCTCCATCAAGAAGCAATCCTTCTGGAGCATTTTCCTTTGCAATACGTGTTGCTTCTACTACTTTATCAACGTCAGGATGTTTTGCACTTCCCTTTGTAGAGTGCGAAAGCATTGCAACGATTGGTTCTTTTCCAGTCAGAAGCTTGAATGAATCTGCAGAAGAAAGTGCGATTGCAGCAAGTTTCTCAGGATCTGGATTCTGCTCAAGTCCAGAATCTGCAAATACGAATGTTCCGTCAGCACCCATATCGCAATCCGGTACTACGATTACGAAGAAAGCAGAAACTAATTTTGTTCCTGGCTTTGTCTTCAGAATCTGCAGACATGGTCTTAATGTATCTGCTGTAGAATGGCATGCTCCAGATACCATACCGTCAGCATCTTTCATCTTGACCATCATAACACCATAATACAGATAATTTGTTAACAGAAGTTCTCTTGCCTGTTCTTCTGTCATACCTTTTTTCTGTCTTAACTCAACAAGCTTTGCAATGTATGCATCTGTCTTCTCATAGGTTGCAGGATCTACAATTGTAGCTCCGCTGATATCAAAAGAGCCCTTATTCTTTGCGATCTCTTCTTCGCTTCCGATTAAGATCAGATTAGCAGTTCCTTCTTTTAATACGGCTTCTGCTGCTTCATAAGTTCTGATGTCTTCTGTCTCAGGAAGTACGATTGTTTTTTTACATGTTTTTGCTTTTGCTTTAATTTCATCTATAAATCCCATGATTGATAGACTCCTTTCCATATATTCTCAGTATTTTTATTATAATACAAAGAGACCTCGTGGACAAGGTCTCTTCTTAGAATCTTATGTCTATTTTTATATACAATTGTCATAAAAATTAGATTATTATAGTGAATCATAGCTGAAATACATGGCTTACGATTGCAAAATATACACTAATAGTACTGATATCTACCAATGTGGAAATCAATGGTGTTGCCATGATTGCAGGATCTAACCCAATCTTTTTTGCAAGCAGAGGCAAGGTACATCCCACTACTTTTGCAATTACGACTGTACATGCCATTGTTAATCCAATCGTAAATGCCATCAACGCATCTCCTTGTCCCATCAGCATAATTCGAATTCCATTGACAACCGAAAGAATCAGACTAATACAGACAGCAACACGGACTTCCTTCCATACTACTTTGAACAGATCACTAAACTCTATCTCTCCCACCGACAATCCACGGATTATCAGCGTGGAACTCTGGGATCCGCAGTTTCCTCCGGTTCCGGTCAACATCGGTATAAATCCCGCAAGCTGTGGCATAACAGCAAGTGCCGCCTCATAACTATTCATGATCATCTGAGTAACTGTTGCAGAAAGCATCAAGAACAGAAGCCATGGGATACGACTCTTTACATGTTCAAACACAGTCGTTCCAAAATAGGATTCTTCACTCGGATTGACACCGGCCATGATACTGATATCTTCTGTGGTCTCTTCCTGTAATACCAACATAGCATCGTCAACAGTTACGATACCGACCATGCACATCTCATGGTCTACAATGGGCAATGCAATCAAACCATATTTTGTGATTGTCCTTGCCACATCTTCCTGGTCATCTGTAGTATGTGCATAAAGCATATTCGTGTCCATGATCTCTTCGATAGTCTTGGATTCACTGGTTGTAAGAAGTTCTTTGACATCGACTTGACCGATTAATTTTCTCTTTTCGGTCACATAACAAGTATAGATTGTCTCACGATTCAGACCTACTTGTCTGATTTTTAATATGGATTCCGCCACCGTCATCTCACGCCGCAATGCAATGTAATCTACATTCATTACACTTCCGGCACTGTCTTCAGGATATTGCAGTAATTGATTGATCTGCGCTCTGGTCTCCTCATCTGTCACCATCAAAAGTCTGTCCACCACGTTGGCAGGCATTTCTTCCAGAACGTCAACCGTATCATCGAGGTACATTTCTTCCATGACTTCTTCCAGCTCGGAATCCGTCAGTGCATTGATCAAGACTTCACGCATATCACTGTTCATATACGTAAAAGTCTCTGCTGCTTCTTCTTTTGCCAACAATCGGAATACCATCACTAACTGTTTCTGGTCAAATTCTTCCAATATATCTGCAAGGTCGACAGGATACATATTATTTTCAAGTTCTTCTTTTAATTCTTTGAACTGACGGTTCTCTAACATGTCAAGAATACGTTCTTCAGTCAGTTCTTCACGTTCTTCCAGATAGTCAAACTCTTTTTCTTCCTGTTCTGTATCTTCTGGCTTAACGTTCATCTCTTCGCTTTCCATATATACCCTCCCTCCCAATATTTGCGAACTTAATCTTTCTATAGTATAATCAATTTCAAAAAGATATACAAGGAGATTATGATGAAAATCGTCGGATTAATTACGGAATACAACCCATTTCATAATGGACATTTATACCATATAGAGAAAGCCCGGGAACTTACTGATGCAGATGCTGTCATTGTTGTTATGAGCGGAAATTATGTTCAGCGCGGTGCTCCTGCTATTATGCCAAAGCATTTGCGGGCAGAAGTCGCCCTGGAAGCAGGTGTCGATCTCCTTATGGAGCTTCCCGTATGTTACGCAGTCGGAAGTGCTGAATATTTTGCAGCTGGTGCTATCTCTCTGTTTGAACAGTTGGGATGCGTCGATGCGATCTGTTTTGGAAGTGAATGTGGGGATTATAATGTCCTGGAAAATATTGCACATATCGTTTCAGAGGAACCTGAAGAGTATAAGTTTTCTCTGCAGGAAGCATTACGGAAGGGCATGTCTTTTCCACGCGCAAGACAAATGGCTCTCGCCAATTATCTAAAAGATGATTCCATAGATATGATTTTAGAGCAGCCCAACAATATTCTTGGAATTGAATATATTAAAACCCTTCATAAAACCCACAGTAATATCAAGTCATATACTATCAAGCGAAAAGTATCTGGATATCACGATGAACATCTGACTGGGAACTATAGTTCAGCTTCTGCGATTCGCAAGCTTCTTGCATATGCAAGCAATTCCATTCATCTAGAAGGAGAAGGTATGTTTGATGAGCCTGTCATGTCTGAAGTATTGACTAGACTGGAGGATCAGGTACCACCTTCTTGTATACGTATGCTTGAAGAAATGCATCGTAATCGATATCCTATTTATGCCAACGATTTTTCTCTTATCTTAAAATACAAATTATTGTCAGAAACACGTGATACTTTAGTAAAATACAAAGATGTCACCGAAGATCTGGCAAATCGGATCATGAACCATGTCAATGACTTTATAACTTTTGAGCAATTTTGTGATTTGTTAAAAACAAAAGATATAACTTATACTAGAATCAGCAGAAGTTTATTTCATATCTTGCTGAATATAACGAACGAAGATATGCTGATCTACGAAAAAGAAGGCTTTTGCCAATATGCACACATTCTTGGTTTTCGCAAAGATGCCGGAAAACTTTTATCTCACCTGAAACAACATTCCAAAGTACCATTAATCACAAAACTTACGCAGACAAGTGAGCTAAACAATACTGGATTACAGATGTTAGAGCAGGACATCTTTGCTTCCAACCTATATGAAAGTGTTATCACCAACAAATTTAAAATGCCTTTTATCAATGAATATCAACATCAGATTATTAGAATTTGAGATTATAATTCTATCACTTTACTGCACGCAATCGCCATGGAGCCAGCCCCTATGTGGCATGTCACACTCAATGACAGGCGATCCATCACGATATCATAGTCTGGAAAGCGGTTCTGAATCTCCGCTTTCCACTGCATTGCTTCTTCATCAGAACAGGTATACGCAGCTTCCAAATGCACAGTTTGTCCAGCAAATCTTTCACTGATATCCTTTTCCATTGCATCTAACATAGTTTTTTTGGCAGCTTTCCATCCACGTACTTTAGCAAATGAATCTAATTTTTCACCTTGAATCTGCAGGACTGGTTTCAGGTTCAGAACTGTTCCCAATGCAGCGGCTGCCGGAGTCACTCTTCCACCTTTTTTCAAATATTTTAACGTATCTACTGTAATATAAATACTGGCTTCTAATTTTTCCCGCATTAAAACATCTTTAATCTCAACTGCAGACATTCCCTTTTTGGCCATCTCAATAGCATCTAATACAGACTGCCTTTGAGTTACAGAAATTCTCTGGTTATCGATTACATGTACTTTTCCATCAAAATCCTGTGCCAAAGCCATCGCAGTCTCACAAGAACTACTCAGACCGCTTGACATCGGAATATGTACAATTTCCTCATAGCTTTCCAACAGTTCTTCCCACAACTCCATTACATCTGCAGGAGACGGCTGTGAAGTAGAGATATCCGCATCATTTTCCAATCTTTTATAAAATTCATCCTGCGTCAATGTGATATCTTCATAATAAAGTTCTCCATCAATATAAAAAGGCATTGGGAGAACACGAATTCCCAATTGTTCTGCTTGTTTCTGTGTAATTCCGCTGTTGCTGTCTGTTACAATCGCCACTTTTCCCATTCTTCATTTTCCTCTCTAATTCTTAAAACTGTGAATCGGTGCGGGAATTCTTCCCTGTCTGTTCACAAATGCACTGCAATCATATTCATTCACCGGTATAATCGGTGCATAACCCAATAATCCACCAAACTCTGCCGTTTCCCCGACATCTTTTCCAATCACAGGAATCAACCGGACAGCCGTTGTCTTCTGATTGACCATGCCTATTGCCATCTCATCGGCAATAATTCCCGAGATTGTTGATGCTTTAGTCTTTCCGGGAATTGCAATCATATCCAGACCAACTGAGCAGACACAAGTCATTGCTTCTAATTTTTCTATCGTCAAAGCTCCAAGATTCACAGCATCGATCATCCCTTTGTCTTCACTGACCGGGATAAACGCACCGCTTAACCCTCCTACATAAGAAGAAGCCATGACGCCCCCTTTTTTCACCTGATCATTCAACATTGCGAGTGCTGCAGTCGTACCCGGAGCGCCAACTCTTTCCAATCCAATTTCCTCCAGAATCTCCGCAACACTATCTCCTACAGCAGGAGTCGGTGCCAAAGAAAGATCAATAATTCCAAATGGAATTCCCATTCTTTTTGAAGCCTCTCCAGCAACCAGCTGTCCAACTCGAGTCACTTTAAATGCAGTTTTCTTAATTGTCTCACACAATTTTTCAAATCCCTGTCCGCGTACCTGTTCAATCGCATGCTTTACAACGCCAGGGCCACTAACTCCAACATTAATGACCGCATCCCCTTCAGTAACTCCCAAAAATGCACCCGCCATAAACGGATTATCATCAGGGGCATTACAAAATACCACTAATTTTGCACAGCCCAGAGAATCATTCTCCTTTGTGGCCTCGGCAGTTGCTTTTATTATCTCTCCGCTCAATCTGACTGCATCCATATTAATTCCTGTTCTGGTTGATCCAACATTAATAGAACTACAGACACGGTCAGTGCATGCCAAAGCCTCTGGAATAGATCGAATCAAGTTCTCATCACTTTTCGTCATGGACTTTGAAACCAAGGCAGAATATCCACCGATAAAATTCACACCAACTTCTTTTGCTGCTTTATCTAACGTCCTTGCAATTGTAACATAATCTTCAGACTTCTTACATGCCGAACCGCCGATCAACGCTATTGGAGTCACGGAAATTCTTTTATTTACAATAGGAATTCCAAATTCCCGTTCAATCTGTTCGCCAGTCGAAACCAGATCTTTTGCTGTTGCTGTTATCTTATGATATATATTATCATTTAACTTCTTCAGATCCGAATCAATGCAATCCAATAAACTGATTCCAAGAGTAATCGTCCTGACATCCAGGTTTTCCTCCTCGATCATCTGGTTTGTCTCGTACACTTCATATCTGTTAATCATATTCTAATACCTGGCCTTTCTGTCTTCCTCTATAGTCTGTGCATTTTTTCAAAGATTTCTTCTCTTTGGCAGTGAATCGTCACACCAATGGAAACCCCCAACTCCTCTAACTCTTTTGCCACGCATTGAATCTCTTTTGCAGAATTTGTGACATCAACGATTGCCATCATATTAAAATATCCATCGACAATCGTCTGTGAAATATCCAGAATGTTAATATTCGTCTCTGCCAAATACGTACAGACCTTTGCAATGATTCCTACGGTATCCTTTCCCACAACTGTAATTACACACTTTCTCATCTTAGTTCCTCCTGCTTCTCATGTTTGCCTATAGTGTTATAATATCTGATACAGTATCTCGTTTAGCCACCATGATTGGAATATCATCTCCCTTATATGGGTTGTTTCCATAGCTGACCTCCAGTTTTACTGTCTCATAAGCCAGTTCTTCATAATTGTTTTCCTTACTCAGATGACCAAGTATCACATACTGTAAATTGTCATGTAGTATATCACAAAGAAGCCGCCCTGACAATTCATTTGATAAATGTCCCTTATCACCCATCACTCTTTTCTTCAAAGGATATGGGTATGGACCGACTTCCAGCATATGAATATCATGATTTGCTTCCAGAACAATTCCATCCAGATTCTGTAAATGTTTCACAGTATAATCATCATATTTTCCAAGATCTGTCGCAACAGCAACAGCTTTTTTTTCATTTTCAATTCGATATCCTGATGGTTCTTTTGCATCATGCGATATAGAAAAAGGGCAGATATTCATATCTCCCACAGAAAACACTTCATCAACATTTACTTCGTGCAGTAATCCATCAGGCATCTTGCCCAGGCTACTGCAACCGCGTATTCCCGCTATTGTACCTTTTGTCGCATAGATTGGAATCTCATATTTTCTGCTGAACACACCAAGTCCCTGAATATGGTCAATGTGTTCATGAGTAATCAAAATTCCTTTCAGTTCTTCTCCTTTGACTCCCAGTATATGTAACCCTTCTTCAATCCTCTTCTTACTAATCCCTGTATCTACCAGAAGATGCGTATTATCATCTCCTACATAGATACAGTTACCGCTGCTTCCACTGGCAATGCTGCATAATCTCATACTGTATATTTTCTGCCTTTCTTATAAATCTGCCACAATTTTATCCAACTGTATCTTTGTCTCTTCAAAAGTATTGCTATTATCAATCACACGGTCACAGTGTTTCATAAACATACTCTTTGGAAGCTGTGCCGCAATAATATCATCTACTTTCTTTGAATCATATCCTCTTGCATAGATTAATCTTTTCTTACGAATAGAATCCTCCACATAGATATACCATAATTCATCACAGATTTCCTCGTAGTGATCTTCAATGAGAATCGCTGACTCCAGAATAAATAAATTCGTATTCTTACGTTCTTCTTTGGCAATCTTTTTATAAATCTCTTCTTTCACTGCCGGATGCACAATACTATTTAAAACAGATAATTCTACTTTGTCCGAAAAAACAATATCTGCCAGTTTTTCTCTATCCAACTCGCCTTTTGCATCTAAAATCTCTGTACCAAAATGTGCCACGATTGCATCAAAACACTCTGTACCTTTTTTCTGGAGTTTTTTTCCTACAGCATCAGCCTGACAGATGGTAGCACCATACTTATTATTCAAATATTCTAAGATCTGAGTCTTTCCCGCGCCAACTCCGCCTGTAATTCCAATAACCTTCATTCTCTTACACCTCTACTTTGCCTCGTACCAGTTTTCTCCTGTGTGCATATCAACTTCCAATGGTACATCCAAGGAAGCTGCCTGTTCCATCTCTTCCTGAAGAATTGCCTTCACTTCCTCTAATTCCGGTTGAAAAGCCTCAATCAATAATTCATCATGAACCTGAAGAACCAGTTTTGATTTCATATGCTTTTCCTTCAGCCTTCGGCTGACCCCTATCATGGCAATCTTCATTATATCCGCTGCAGTTCCCTGAATCGGCGAATTCATCGCCACTCTTTCTCCAAAGGAACGTTGCATAAAATTACTGGACGCCAACTCTGGAACCGGACGACGTCTGCCAAATAACGTAACAACATAACCCATATCTTTTGCATGTTTTACCGTGTCATCCAAAAATGTCTTGATTCCCGGATATGTCTTAAAATAATCATCTATATACTTTGCTGCTTCTTTTCGACTGATACTCAGATCCTGACTCAATCCAAAAGAACTGATTCCATACACAATTCCGAAATTAACTGCTTTCGCATTCCGCCGCTGTTGGTCAGTGACTTCATCAAATGGAACATGAAAGACTTGTGAGGCAGTGATTCTGTGAATATCTCTGGCTTCTTTATATGCCTCAATCAAATGACTATCTCCTGAACAGTGGGCCAGTACCCGCAGTTCGATCTGTGAATAATCGGCATCTACAAATATATATCCTTCTTCCGGAACGAAAACCTTACGAATTAATCGTCCCAACTCCATTCGAATCGGAATATTCTGAAGATTAGGTTCTGTACTGCTGATTCTTCCTGTAGCCGTTATCGTCTGATTGAATTTTCCATGAATTCTTCCATCATCACAGATGTAATTTGCCAACCCATCTGCATAGGTAGATTTTAATTTGGAATACTGCCTGTATTCCAAAATTTTCGCAATAATTGGATAATCAGGTGCCAACTTTTCCAACACATCCGCAGCCGTAGAATATCCGGTTTTTGTCTTCTTTCCACCAGGAATCTTCATATTTTCAAACAGCACAACGCCCAGCTGCTTTGGTGAATTGATATTGAATGTCTCATTGGCTTCTTCATAGATCTCTTTCTCAAGTTCTACAATCTTGGCACCCAACTGATCACCATAGAATTTCAGAGCCTCTGCCTCCACTTTTACACCATTTGCTTCCATCTCATACAAAGTAAATAACAATGGCATCTCTATCTCTGTAAAAAGCTTGTCCATATGACATTCCTTAAGTTTTTCCCATAAACGTTCAGATGCTGTATATGCTGTATATGCTTCATAGCATATCTTAACATACAATTCTACTTTTTCTTCTATTACAATATCCAATTGTTCTCTTGCAACATCCTCATAAGTGTAATTGCTCTTTAACGGATTCAACAAATACGCTGCGATTGTCGCATCGAAACAGTTTGAAGTATTACTGATCTTTAAATACTTCATCGCTGATTTCAAATCAAACATAACATATCGTTCTGTTTCTTCGGCTATCACCTCCAGCTGATTCAACAGCCACGAAGTATCTATACCATGCCCAGTTCGAATACAATAAACATTCTGTTCAGAGAAACACAACCCGATTCCCCCGACACCTGCCTGATTGGCAAAAAGTGGTAATACATTTTCCGTATCCTGGAAAACACACGCACCTACACATTTTGCAGCCCTGGCTTTCGTCATAATCTCTTCTGCCGTCTGAATATCTGTAACTTCTCGAAACACAGACTCAATCTGATTGGAAGGAGCAGTTACATCAAACTTGGAAAGAAGATTCTTGAACTGGAGCTTCTGAAAATATGCATAAGCCTCTTCAGTATAGATATTTCCAAGCTTTGCGTCCTCCAATTTATAAGGAAAATCAGCATCCACATTAATCGTGGCAAGTTTCTTACTCATCACCGCCATATCCCAATGTTCTTTCAATGCTTTGGAGGCTCTAGGCGGCTTTAATTCATCAACATGGTCATAAGCATTCTCAATCGTATGATATTCTGCTATAATCTTCGTAGCAGTCTTTTCTCCAATACTTGGGACTCCAGGAATATTATCCGAGGTATCGCCCATCAAAGCTTTCAGATCAATAAATTCCAAAGGCGTCACTTGATAACGTTCCTTTACATCCTGCGCGAAATAATCTTCAACTTCTGTTCTGCCTTGCTTGGTCTTTGGAATACGTATCTTCACATGCCCTGTTGCAAGCTGAAGTAAATCTCTGTCTCCAGAAATAATCGCCACTTCCATTCCTTGCTTCTCACAACGTTTGGACAAAGTTCCCAGAAGATCATCTGCTTCCAGGCCAGTTGATTCAATCGTCTTGATTCCCATTGCATGTAAAACTTCTTTGATGACCGGGACCTGTTGACGCAATTCATCTGCCATAGGCTTTCTCGTACCTTTATACTCCGCATACATCTCATGACGAAATGTCGGAGCATGAACATCAAAAGCAACTGTCAGATATTCTGGTTTTTCTTCTTCTAAGATTTTGAACATAATTGTTAAAAATCCGTAGATTGCATTCGTGTGAAGCCCATCTGCATTCGTCAGATCCGGCAGGCCATAAAACGCACGATTTAAAATACTATGTCCATCTATCAATACAATCTTTTCATTCATATAGAATTCTCCATTAAAAACAAAACTACCCTATTACTATACACCAAAACATTGGTTTTTAAAAGGAAATTATTCACCAAATCAATTTTACCCTGTTTTTTTTGCAAAATTTCTTTATAAAACCATTGACATTCTCAAATTAAAAGGTTATAATTTACCATGTTGTTGCGAAAAGCAAAAAAACCTGCGGATGTGGCGGAATGGCAGACGCACAAGACTCAAAATCTTGCGAGGGCGACTTCGTGTGGGTTCAAGTCCCACCATCCGCATTAAAAGCCAGATCAAGTACAGATCTGGTTTTTATTTTTTAAGAAAAAAGATGCGTTATATCATTTATTAATCTGATATATAACGCATCTTTTTCTTAAACATATTAGAAACTATCTGCCGGAAACATTGCATCATCAAGTGCTGTCATATCTTCCTGAGAAATATAATATACACCATCAGCATCTGGCTGTACGGTAATTGTAACGATTGCAGGATCACCATATGCAGGATCTTCCATTCTTGCAGCCATAAGATCATACATTCTCTGGAATACCATCTGATTCAATTCCTCATCACTCGGGATCTCTGTCATATTACTTATTTCTTCTGTAAGAGAAGCCGTCACCTCTTCCTGAATTCCTTCAAAGGCTATAAACGGTTCTACTGTAATGTCAATCGTATATGCATCGTTATCTGATTCTTTTGCCTCTCCTACTTCGTATTTTGCATGCTTGACCATATCCAGGAACAATTCTCTGTAACTTGCCATCAGTTCTTCTGATATTCCAAGGTCAGAAAAACCAGCTTCTTCCATTGTTGTGTCAATATTGCCCTCATACAACTCATTTGCCTCATCTTCTGTGGATTTCGTCCATTCGATATAGTCATCAAATTCTCCTTTATAGCTGGCATCCAAAACAGACTTTGCATAAGAACTTGCATCTTCCGCACTCATTCCCCCGCAACCGCTCAAAAGAGACATTGCCATAACAAGCAAAACAGCCAAAAGTCCTTTTTTTCTCATTCCTATTCCTCCTACTTCTGTATAAGATATGAGTATACCATACACTTTATTTTTCATAAATTCAACTCTTGACAGGGGACCTTGTTGTTAATTTTCAGTTAATTTTCTGCCAATTTCAAAGCAATCAAATGTTGCAAAATAATCTGCCGGAGTTTCAGCCCTTCGAATTAACTGAGTCGTTCCGTCTTCTTTCAAAAGAACTTCCGCTGATTTTAACTTTCCATTGTAGTTATATCCCATGGAAAATCCGTGAGCACCTGTATCGTGAATCACTAGTAAATCGCCAATATCAATCTTTGGCAACATACGGTCAATGGCAAATTTATCATTATTTTCACACAAAGAACCTGTAACATCGTATTTGTGATCGCATGGATGATTTTCTTTTCCCATAACAGTAATATGATGATAAGCACCATACATTGCAGGACGCATCAGATTTACTGCACATGCATCAACGCCAATATATTCTTTGTGTGTATGTTTTTGATGAATCGCTGTAGTTACCAGGCAACCATATGGTCCCATCATAAAACGTCCTAATTCTGTATAAATTGCAACATCACCCATTCCGGCCGGAACCAGAACCTCTTCATATACTCTGCGGACACCGTCCCCTATTATCCGAATATCATTTGGCTCTTGATCAGGTGTATACGGAATTCCAATTCCCCCAGACAGATTGATAAACTTGATATGCACACCTGTTTCCTTCTGAAGTTTTACTGCCACTTCAAATAATACCTTTGCAAGCATAGGATAATATTCATTCGTCACAGTATTACTTGCAAGAAATGCGTGAATTCCAAATTCTTTTGCTCCTTTTTCTTTCAATATTTTAAATGCATCAAATAATTGTTCCGTTGTCATACCATATTTGGCATCTCCTGGATTGTCCATAATATCATTACTGATTTTAAACAATCCACCCGGATTGTAGCGACAACTAATGATCTCCGGAATATGTCCAATTGTTTTCTCCAAAAAATCAATATGTGTAATATCATCCAGATTAATGATAGCTCCTAATTTTTCAGCAAGCACGAATTCCTCTGCAGGCGTATCGTTAGATGAAAACATAATATCTTCTCCAGATGCACCTATTGCATTAGAAAGCATTAATTCTGTATATGACGAGCAATCACAGCCACAGCCATATTCTCGCAAAATATTAATCAAGAATGGATTAGGTGTCGCTTTTACTGCGAAATATTCTTTATAGCCTTTATTCCATGAAAATGCTTCTTTTAATGCTTTCATATTTTTACGAATACCTTTTTCATCATACAAATGAAAAGGTGTTGGATACTCTTTTACAATCTCATCTAACTGTTCTTTCGTTACAAATGGTTCTTTTTTCATTGTTGGTTTTCCTCCCGCATCGATAGTAGTTTTATTTCATTCGAAAGTGCAGTTTTGTATAACTCCACAAAATTTTTCTGTCCAGAATACAAACAAGTATTCATGCTTCCTTCTCCATATTCTCCAGTAAGAACATATCTAGAATCTGCAATCAGGCCAATCTGCATACCTCTGTTTTCACCAACATATACCTTAGCATTATCAAAGGATGCTGGCTGATCTGTAATAATCACAACCTTCTTTTTGTCGCGAATTAAGTCTTCTAATTCTCTGACTAAAAGAAGCAGATAATTCCTTGTGCAGCTGATATATACTCTTTTTTCCACCTGAGACAAGAGATTTCTCATCTTGTCCAGGATATGATCAGCACCTTCAATTGTAATATATCCTTCCACATATGTCTTTTCAGATGGTACATGTGCGATCAGCCATTTCTTTGATTCTTCCAGCTTACGGATACGATTCTTGCAGAATTCATCCAGTGGAACCGGAACATATTTTCGCGTATTTCCTTCTTCTACCAGATATGCAACACCCTTCTCCGTCATATTTGCAAGAGAATTATACGCATTCGATCTAGAAATTCCCGTCTGCTTAGCCACCTCATATCCTGTCACTTTTCCTTCAGTTATCATACATTGATAAATATTTGCTTCCTGCCGCGTAAGGCCAAATTCCATCAGACGTTCCACAAATGACAGCTGTTCCAATTAATCACCCCATTTCTTTTAGTAGTTCTCGATAGGAACACTATAAAGGATGTTAGATAATATGTCAATACATTCACAAGGTTTTTTTTAATTTCATAAAGGGTCTAATAGCTAACAAAGGTCAAGAAAAAAGAGGCAGAAACATTCCGCCTCTATTACTACAACGATTTCTTAATCTACAACCGCAATCCTCATCATATTGCTAACTCCAGTTTTCACTCCAGCTACATTGGTAGATGGAATTCCAGCTGTCAGGATCACAACATCTCCTGTCTCTGCCATCTGTTTTGCACAGATCAGATCAATTGCACTATTACAGATATCTTCTGTCGTATGAACTTCAATAGATTTTAATGGTCTTACGCCCCAGTAAATCTGCATTCTTCTCAAAGTTGTTTCATTCGGACTAACGCCAATGATGTCCATCTGTGGTTTGAACTTAGATACAACTCTTGCCGTTGCTCCTGACACTGTAGGAGTAATGATACATTTTGCTCTTAGGTTATTTGCAGTTGTTACAGTCGCATGGCCCAGGGCACTGGACGCACTCTTCATCCTATGCTCACCGGCTTTCTTAAGAATCAGATCATAATCCAGATGTTCTTCTGTACTTTCTACAATATGAACCATCATCTGAAGAGCTTCAACTGGATATTTACCCTGCGCAGTCTCACCAGAAAGCATGACCGCATCCGTTCCGTCATATACGGCATTGGCTACGTCTGTTACTTCTGCTCTTGTCGGGCGAGGATTGCGGATCATAGAATCTAACATCTGTGTTGCAGTAATAACCGGTTTGTAATTATCGTTACATTTCTGAATGATCATCTTCTGAAGATATGGAACCTCTTCTGCAGGAATCTCAACACCAAGATCTCCACGAGCCACCATGATTCCATCAGCGCATCGAATAATCTCATCAATATTCTTAATCCCTTCTGCATTTTCAATCTTGGCAATAACCGGAATATATGGGGCACCGCATTCTTTCAAAAATGCTTTAATTTCAAGAATACACTCTGCATTTCTCACAAATGATGCTGCAATAAAATCAACCTTCTGCTCTACACCAAATCGAAGATCGTCTCTGTCCTTATCAGTAATTGCAGGAAGTCTGACAGGAACATTCGGTACATTCACACCTTTACGCTCTCCCAATTCACCACCGTTCACTATCTTACACACAATCTCAGTGTCTCTTTTTTCTTTTACTTTCAACTCAATAAGTCCATCATCAATCAAAATCGTACTTCCAACCTGAACATCTGCGACCAGACCTGGATATGTGATAGATGTCTTCGTCTCATCTCCGACAATATCCTCTGTGCTTAAAGTAAATACATTACCAGCCTGAAGCATTACTTTCTTGCCATCTTTCAAGATTCCCGTACGTATCTCTGGTCCTTTTGTATCTAAAAGAATCGCAATTGGCTTTCCTTCCTCATCACGAATCTTTTTCAGCATATCCATTCTCATCTTCTGTTCTTCATGATCACCGTGAGAAAAATTAAATCTGGCAATATCCATACCACTCTGGACTAATTTTCTCATAAGGCTTTCATCATTCGTGTTTGGTCCCATTGTACAAATAATTTTTGTTTTTTTCATATTCCCTTAATTCCTCTCTTATAACTATTATTGGTAAAATCATTTTACATGTGTATGTGTAAACAAATGATCCTGACAATATTCATAATTACCATTACATTTAGAACAATACCTGAATTCCAGCTTTGGATCATCCAACTCCGTTCTGCCACAGACTGCACATCTGTGTTTTGCACCGTTTGCATAGGTATTAACAGGACGCTGTGCATGGCTTACTTTGCGTTGAAATTCCTTTTTCCGCTTCATCTGCCGCGGAGAATACGCCCTTGCATTTCTTGAATTCAAGAAAAAGATCAGAAAGTTCAGTATGGAAACCACTGCTGCAAGAGCGTTAGCCTTGTAATAAATACCATAGACACTTCCGCCATAAGCCGGCAAAAATGCCTGAACAATCGCATAGACAAAATATAATCCATCAATCAATGCCAGATATTTTGCTTTGATCGGTATCACAAAAAACAGCAAAAACTGTAGATCAGGATATAAAGCAGCAAAAGCAAAAAACAGAGACATATTCAGATACCAGGTATCCATCTGAAAAGAGATTCCTGTCAAGAGATAAGCAATAATTGCTGCAATCACATGGAAAATCATTCCGGAAAAGAAGTAAAGATTAAACCGAAATGCTCCCCAGGCTCTCTCTAACTGCTGTCCAATCATAAAATATAAATATAACGCAAATATAATAAAAATCAGGCTGGTAGACGGTGGTTGAATTATGAATGTCACAATCCTCCATATCTGACCATGCAAGATTGCCGAAGCGTTCAGGCTCAGATATTGATAATAGAATGATGGATTCACCAGATTTAAGACAAATCCAGCAGCATACAAAATAATAATATAATACATCAGATTCGGAATCGCATATCTTCCGAACTTTCTCTCCAGTTTATCTAACCAATTGTTCATAGAATAATCCCTGTCTTTCATATGTTTTACACTGTAGTCATTCTAACGTTTCATAGAATATTTGTCAATTCTGCTATACAAGTTTAAATAATTTTAACATTTATTTTATGCTAAAATAATCAATTGCGAATTGTCTTTTCGAATAATTTGTCGTATAATGTTACAGTCTGTAAAACAAAAACACATTTAATAAGAAGAAAGTCATAGATGAAAATGTAATAAGGAGTACATATTATGAGTCAAAAAGATATTTATACCCTTGGAATTGATATTGGTTCCACGACGGTAAAAATTGCCATTCTGGATGAGAATAATGATGTTGCCTTTTCTGATTATGAAAGACATTACGCGAATATCCAGGAGACATTATCTGATCTGCTTGGAAGAGCAATTTATAAATTAGGTCCTATTCATGCTTCTCCGGTCATCACAGGTTCCGGCGGACTAACCCTTGCCAAGCATCTTGGTGTTCCATTTGTGCAGGAGGTAATTGCCGTTTCCACCGCATTACAGGATTATGCTCCTCAGACAGATGTTGCCATTGAATTAGGCGGGGAAGATGCTAAGATCATTTATTTTGAAGGCGGTAATGTAGAGCAGCGTATGAACGGCGTATGCGCCGGCGGTACCGGATCCTTTATTGACCAGATGGCTTCTCTGCTCCAGACAGATGCATCTGGGTTAAATGAATATGCCAAAAATTATAAATCTTTATATTCTATTGCTGCACGATGCGGAGTATTTGCTAAATCCGACATCCAACCGCTGATCAATGACGGTGCTTCTAAAGAAGACCTGGCAGCTTCTATTTTTCAGGCTGTTGTAAATCAAACAATCAGTGGATTAGCCTGTGGAAAACCGATTCGAGGACATGTTGCATTTTTGGGCGGACCGCTTCATTTCTTATCTGAATTAAAAGAAGCTTTCGTCCGTACATTAAAGCTAGATAATGAACATACGATTGCCCCCGGGCATTCTCACTTATTCGCTGCCATCGGATCTGCACTGAATTCCAAGAAAAATCTGGATGTATCTTTACAGCAGATGCAGCAGCGTCTGGAAGGTAAAATCAAGATGGATTTCGAAGTAGACCGTATGGAGCCGCTTTTTGCCAGCGAAGCAGACTATCATGCTTTTGAAGAAAGACACGCAAAACATCAGGTTCCTGTGAAAGACCTGGAATCTTACCGCGGCAAAGCCTTTTTAGGAATTGACGCCGGCTCCACTACTACCAAAGCAGCACTGGTCGGTGAGGATGGCACTTTATTATACTCTTTCTATCATAATAACGAAGGAGATCCTCTTGGTACCACCATAACGGCAATTAAGGATATCTACAGTAAGCTTCCGGAAGGTGTGGAGATTGTTCACTCCTGCTCGACCGGATATGGTGAAGCCCTGATTAAATCTGCACTTTTACTGGATGAGGGCGAAGTAGAGACAGTCTCTCATTACTATGCTGCATCTTTCTTTGAGCCGGATGTAGACTGTATCCTGGATATTGGCGGACAGGATATGAAGTGTATCAAGATCAAGAATCAGACCGTTGACAGCGTTCAGTTAAATGAAGCCTGCTCTTCTGGCTGCGGTTCTTTTATAGAGACCTTTGCAAAATCTCTGAACTATTCTGTCGAAGATTTTGCTCATGAAGCATTATTTGCCCGTAATCCGATCGACCTTGGTACACGCTGTACTGTATTCATGAATTCCAAGGTAAAACAGGCCCAAAAAGAAGGCGCTGAGGTTGCTGACATCTCTGCCGGACTTGCATATTCCGTTATTAAGAATGCTTTGTTTAAAGTAATCAAAGTGTCCGATGCTTCCGAACTTGGCAACCATATCGTTGTACAGGGCGGAACCTTCTATAATAACGCAGTACTTAGAAGTTTTGAAAAAATCGCCAACTGCGAAGCAATTCGACCGGATATTGCCGGAATCATGGGTGCTTTCGGTGCAGCTTTAATCGCACGGGAAAGATATGTAGACTGCGAGGGCACAACTATGCTGCCTATCGAAGAGATCGAATCTCTGGAATATTCTACTACTATGGCCAAATGTAAAGGATGTACCAACAACTGCCGCCTGACCATCAACCACTTCAGCGGCGGTCGTAAATTCATTACAGGTAACCGCTGTGAGCGCGGCCTTGGTAAAGAGAAGTCCGCCAATAAACTGCCTAATCTGTTTGAATATAAGTTAAAACGTTATTTTGATTATACTCCGTTAACAGAGGAAGAGGCAAAACGAGGAACCATCGGTATTCCACGTGTCCTGAACATGTATGAGAATTATCCATTCTGGTTTACCTTCTTCCATACTCTTGGATTCCGTGTTGTATTATCGCCGGTTTCCACCAGAAAGGTATATGAACTTGGTATCGAATCTATTCCAAGTGAATCAGAATGTTACCCTGCAAAACTTGCCCACGGACATGTACAATGGCTAATTAATGAAGGAATTAAATACATATTTTACCCAAGTATTCCTTATGAACGTAATGAATTTGCAGAAGCAAACAATCACTACAATTGCCCAATTGTAACTTCTTATCCTGAAAACATCAAAAATAATATTGATGCTATCGTAAATGGGGAAGTTGATTTTATCCATCCATTCCTTTCATTTGCAAATGAAGAGACAATTGCCTATCGAATGGTAGAGGTATTCTCTGATAAGTTCTCCATTCCTGCTGCTGAAATCAAATCAGCTGTACATGCAGCCTGGGACGAACTCGATTCCTGTAGGAAAGATATGCAGAAAAAGGGAGAAGAGACCATCAAGTTTCTGGAAGAGACCGGTAATCGTGGAATCGTTCTTGCCGGAAGACCTTACCATATTGACCCGGAAGTAAACCACGGAATTCCGGAATTGATCAACTCTTATAATATTGCTGTATTGACAGAGGATTCCGTTTCTCACCTGCATCCGGCAGAACACCCGTTGAACGTTATGGATCAGTGGATGTACCATTCTCGTCTGTATGCGGCGGCAAATTATGTGAAAACAACAGAAAATCTGGATTTGATCCAGCTAAATTCTTTTGGTTGTGGTCTGGATGCTGTTACAACAGATCAGGTAGCATCTATTTTGAATGATTCTGACAAGATTTATACATCTTTGAAGATTGATGAAGTCAACAACTTAGGTGCTGCGAGAATCCGTGTCAGATCTCTGCTTGCTGCCATCCGTGTCAGAGAAAAACGCCACGAAGAAAGAGAGATTCATTCTTCTGCTATAACAAAAGTGCCTTTCACTAAAGAAATGCGTAAGGACTATACGATTCTCTGCCCACAGATGTCACCGATTCACTTTGAATTACTGGAACCTGCATTCAGAGCTTCCGGTTACAACATTGAAGTCTTGCCAAATGATAATAAGCAGGCGGTAGATGTAGGATTAAAATATGTTAATAACGATGCCTGCTATCCATCTCTTATGGTAGTCGGACAGATCATGGAAGCTATCCTTTCTGGTAAATATAATACCGATAAGATTGCCGTCATCATCAGCCAGACCGGTGGTGGATGCCGTGCATCTAACTATATCGGTTTTATACGACGTGCATTAAAGAAAGCCGGCTATGGACACATTCCAGTCATCTCTATTAATTTAAGCGGGCTGGAAAGTAACCCTGGATTCAAGATTACACTTCCACTGGTACTCCGCGGCGTATATGCAGTCGTATTTGGAGATATTTTCATGAAATGCGTATATCGCCTTCGTCCATATGAAGCTGTACCAGGATCTGTAAACGCCATGCATGAAAAATGGAAAAAGGTCTGCCAGGAGTTCGTATCCCAGGGTTATCCTTCCAGACACCGCTTCAGCCAGCTTTGCCACGATATCATAAACGACTTCGATCAGAATATTGAACTTCTGGATATCAAAAAGCCACGCGTCGGCGTTGTCGGAGAGATTCTGGTAAAATTCCTCCCGGCTGCCAATAACTATCTGGTAGAACTATTGGAAAGTGAAGGAGCGGAAGCAGTCGTACCAGATCTGCTGGATTTCCTTCAGTACTGCTTCTACAATCAGAATTTCAAAGTATCTCACCTTGGTATGAAGAAATCCAAGGCAACAATCGGTAATCTTGGAATTGCAGCAATTGAGTGGTTCCGCGCACCTGCTACCAAAGCATTTGAAAAGAGCAAACATTTTGCTCCACCTGCTGACATCCGCAATCTTGGCAAGATGGCTTCTGAAATCGTATCTCTTGGAAACCAGACAGGTGAAGGCTGGTTCCTGACCGGCGAGATGCTGGAGCTGATTCACAGTGGCGCGCCGAACATTGTATGTACTCAGCCATTCGCCTGCCTTCCAAACCATGTAGTAGGAAAAGGCGTTATCAAAGAATTAAGAAGACGCTATCCTGAGTCCAATATAGTAGCAATTGATTTTGATCCAGGAGCAAGTGAAGTAAATCAATTAAACCGAATCAAATTAATGCTGTCTACAGCAAATAAAAATTTAGGGAATTAGGCGCTTGCCTAATTCCCTGTTTTCCAATTGATGTTTTCTCCATCACTGATTGCAATAATCGTCCCCATCTGATCTGTCCGGTATATCTGTACATCATCATTTTCCAGTTTTTCTATAGTCTCCCAATGTGGATGCCCATATTGATTATCCACGCCACAACTAATGACAGCCCAGGTAGGATCTGTTGCTTTCAGAAACTCATCACTTGTAGCGGTACTGCTTCCATGATGACCACATTTTAACACATCACATTCTAATTCACTGCCAAAATGCTTTGCCATAGTTTCTTCGGACTTTTCTTCTGCATCTCCGCACATTACAAAGGAGTTGATTCCATGATTTAACTTGATTCCTACAGAAGAACTATTCAGATCGCTCTGATCCACTAATTCTTCGTCTGGACAAAGTACAGTAAATTCAGCATCTCCCAAAGTAAAAATCTCTCCTACTCTCGGATAAACAATCTGAATATTAAATTCTTTGATATCATCTACCACTTCCAGATAAGTTATGGTATCATTGGTAACATCTGGCATAAGCACCATCTGAACATCTATATTTTCCAATACATCATCTGCTCCTCCAATATGATCCGCATCGGGATGTGTAAGGATCAGATAATCCAGTGTATCAATCCCATTTTTCAGTAAATAAGACACTACAGATTCTCCCTGGTCATTATTGCCTGCATCTATGAGCATATTATGTCCTTCAGTCTGAACAATCGTACAATCTCCCTGACCAACATCCAGAAAAGTCACTTTCATCTCTCCCGTTGCAACCGTATCAGCTATACTTCTGTCGCTTTTTCCTGACACAGTAGTAATATCATCCAGATTAGCATAACCTGCCACTGCCAACGTTAGCGCAGCTATAAATGCTGCTATTTTCTTTACATTCTTCATATCCGTATACTCCCCTTAATACATTTCCATCTATTATAAAATTCTCGTTCTGGAAAATCAACCT